>CAMKAB010000156.1 GCA_946410375.1 uncultured Spirochaetaceae bacterium | reverse complement strand
CTCTAAGTCCGTTAATCCGACGCACTTCAACCGGATCGAGTCCCATTTCCTTAGCGATAAAATCAATATTCTGTTCAATTGCGAAATGGATTTCGCACATTCCGAAGCCCCGGTACGGACCGCCTACAGGATTGTTCGTATACAGACAATAACTGTCTGTGGCTATGTTGTCTATATTATAAGGACCGGCTCCTGCAAATCCCGCCGCTTTAACGATGTTCACTCCGTATTCGGTATATGCGCCGCCGTCCCAGAGGAAAGTGTTCTGAACGGCTAAAATCTTACCTTTTTCAGACATTCCTGTTTTGATTGTTGCGTATAATCCTTGACGCACGTAAGCGTTTTCAAACTCATCCTCACGCGAATAATCAAGTCGCACATGTCTGCCAGGGTTAAGTTTTGCAAGCGGAATTACAATGCCTTCAATCGTCGTTCCCGCTTTCGAACCGAATCCTGCGCCTACAAACTCGGACACGACTCTGATTTTGTTAAGAGGAATTTCAAAGGAGTCCGAAAGAGACTGGCGAACAGCGAAAGGGGATTGACAGCATGACCACACTGTGTAGTTGCCGTTCTGGTCGCAAAGAACCGTGGCTACATGGGTTTCAATCGGGCTGTGCTGAACATGAGGAATATGGTATGTTTTCTCAAAGATTTTATAGCTTTCCGCAAACCCTTTCTCGACATCGCCCTTTCTCAGCACATGGTGGTGCGAGATGTTGGTCCCTTTTACCGGATGAAAGATAGGAGCGACTCTGTATGTGTGAAGATCAGGGTGAATCAACACGGCATCTTCTTTCATCGCTTCCATCGGGTTCGTGATAACGGGTAGTTCTTCGTATTCAATCTTAACAAGTTTGCAGGCTTCGCGCGCAATGTCTTTTGTTTCCGCACAGACCGCCGCCACGGCTTCGCCCATGTATTTTACCGTTCCGTAAGCCAGAAAGTTTTTATCAGCAAGATAAAGTCCGCCTCTTTTTTTGTAGTATTCTCCGGTGATGACATTTTTAACGCCCGGATATTTTTCCGCCTCGGATGTGTCTATGCTGATAATTTTCGCATGGGCATACGGGCTTCTTACAACTGCCGCCCAAAGCTCTCTTTTAAAGTAGTAGTCTCCCGCGTACTTTGCAGCGCCGGTTACTTTCGCCGCCCCGTCTACACGCTTAAGACTGTTTCCGACTTCAGTATATTTTCCGTCTAATGTCATGTGGGGTTACCTCCTTCATACAGTCCGGCCGCATCTTCAATGGCATCGATAATTCTCTTATAGCCCGTGCACCTGCAAAGATTTCCTCCGATACACTCAACAATTTCCTCGCGTGAGGGGCGGGGATTTTCATTAAGCAGGGCTGTGGCGCTCATCAAAAATCCAGGAGTGCAGTACCCGCACTGGAGCGCGGCATGGTCTATGAATTTCTGCTGAAGCTTTGTAAGATTGCCGCCCTGAGCAAGTCCTTCAACGGTGTCCAGCCTTTTACCGTCCAGTTCCGGAGCGAGCATAAGACACGCATTCATCGGTCGTCCGTCTATGAGAACGGTGCATGCTCCGCATTCGCCTGCTTCGCATCCAGGTTTCGCACCGGTGAGACCGAACTGCTCTCTGATAACGGTGAGCGCTGTCTGATTTACCGGAACATAGGTAGAAATTTCTTCACCGTTTACGATTACTTTAATTGGATACATCATAATTCTCACCTCATCCCGTTCAATTCTTTCAAGCTGTTTTCAAGAATCGCTTTCACTATGTCCAATCTGTATGTTTTTGAAGCGCGGACATCGTCAATAGGAGATACTTCCGTTATGGCGATTTCCTTGGCTTCCGCTATTACAGAATCATCAATTATCTTTCCTTTTAAGAATGCTTCGGTTTTTAAAAGACGAACCGGGGTCGGGGCTACCGAACCGTATGCAATCCGGTATTCGTCTCCTGTTTTCCCCACGGTGGCGCAAACGTTTGAGAGATCCACTTGTTTACGTCTGGCGTTTTTCGTGTACACCGCGCTGAATCCTTCAATATACGGAATTCTTACTCCGAGAACTATTTCGTCCGGTTCTTTTACTGTTCTTTTTACGAACGTTATAAAATCTCTCACAGGGATTTCGCGTTTTCCCGAAGGACCGGTTAAGTAGAGAATCGCATCAAGAGCATACAAAGGTGTAACGGAATCGGCAAGAGGGGAGGCGTTGCAAATATTTCCAATGCAGGTTCCTCTGTTTCTTACCTGATTGGATCCGACTGAAGCGCAGGCATTTGCGTAGTACGGATAATATTTCTGTACGTCTTTGTTTTCGGCAATTTCGTTCAGCGTTGCGCAACAACCCACATACAGTCCGTCCTCTTTGCTGAAAGTTATTTCTTTGAGCCCGGGTATTTTTTTTATGTCAACAATGTAATCAGGACCGACATATCCCGGTTTGAAATATTCCCGGAGTCCGATCATTATGTCTGTTCCGCCGTTGTATACAACCGCTTTTCCCTTATGCTCTGCAAGTAAAGCCACAGCTTCATCAATTGTTTTAGGTGCAAAATATTCAAAATCTTTCACTATTCCCCTTCCTTACAGTTGTTATGAGAAATATAAAGTACCGAGAGGCGAAGGAATAACACGGTTTTATGCGATGTCTTTTCCCGCGTAAATCGTCCGCGAGGTTTTTAGCCTCAACGAAATTTTTTTTCAGAAAAATACGCAAGCCGCTTCTGAATTTCTTTTGAACGGTACTTAATTTTTTTAATCAATCACCCATTCTTCGCCGTAGCGGGTGATATTTACGATACGATCTGCATAACTCTTTGTTTCGGGAAGAGCCAGCAACCTTTTGTAAATTCCGAAGTTTCCCCAAAAGTGCATCGGGAAAACATATTTTGTGTTCGTATGTTTCATGAAATAGTCCAGTCCGAGATAGAATCCGTCTTGAAGAGTGGGGTCAACCGGTACAAAAGCCGCGTCAAAACTCATATTTTCAAGGGAATCTATCTCATTCATGTACACATTTCCGACCCATTCGTTCCGCTGCGCTTCCTGAAGAGGAAATACCCACCGGTTCAGATCTCCTGCGTGATAAATCGTTTTTCCTTCGTAGGAAACTATGAATGCCACGCCTTCATCGGTGGACATCAGGGTTCTCACTTCGCAATCGTGAAATGTAAAATCCTCATTCGGTACAACTCTTCTGATTTGCAGGTTTTCTATATTCACATGCAAATCAGCTTCTATATCCGCCTTGTTTAATATGATATCATCAGACAGAATGTAACAGACGTTTCGAACCTTATCATGAAGAAGAAAAATATCCGAATTATAGTGGTCGTAATGGGAATGGCTCACAAAAACATACAGTTTTTGATGTTTTGAAACATCGGGGAGGACGCCTCTGTAGTAATCGAACAGAAAGGCTGAGTCTCCGATTTCAACGAGAAATCCCGAGTGTTGCAGAAAAGTTACTTTCATGATCGTACCACAACCGATAATTCAAAAACCGGTCCGAAAATATTTTCATATTTACGGACATTATCTGTTTTACGGACGTTATCCGTAGTCTGAATACGCCGACGTGCGGA
>CAMKAB010000155.1 GCA_946410375.1 uncultured Spirochaetaceae bacterium | reverse complement strand
GCTTATGCTCTCAAAAGACGGGGAGTATATCGCCGTTAAGGCGGAGACGTTCGAGGATTTGTGTCGTAACGATATGTGATAACCGCGTCTGTTGTTGACGGGGCAGGGGAGAAAGCATTGTATTGTTTCAGACGCGTTATTTATTAAAATCCAGCGCTTCCTGTTCTTTTTCTTCCATTATTTCGTCTAAGCCTGTTAATGCGGCAAACGGAGCGAATTGAGCCGCTCTGTCCTGTCTCGTCATTCTTTTGTGTTTCTTCGGCTCAGGACGGGGCAGGTTTATAATGTCCGCATACGGAAAATCAGGCGGCAGAATGTCTTTTCCCGATGTTGCGCATCGGGCGGAGTCGTCCTCGGCCGCTGTTTTAGCGGACGAAAGAATGGGGGAGCACTTCTCCGGGGCCTGCGCTTCGGCAGGTTTCGCCGCAGATGTTCTGTCTGAGGTTGGTGCGAGAGATACGCCCGGGGCGGAGTCGTCCGGGGCGGGCTTGTCCTCGGCCGCCGTTTTCGCGAGGAACATATCCCTGAAAAGCTCGGGCGAATTGCGCTTTGTATTTAAATCCGGACTGTTTACTAATCTGTTTTCTGTGTTAATGTCAGGCATCATGCCCTCCGACTTGCGCGTTTCTTTCTTTTGCTGTGGCGCCTTCTGTGAGGTCCGACGCTTTCAAAATCGCATTTTTACCAAACTTTTTCTTTAAGTCTATAATCGCAAGCTGTCTTCGTCTATCTTTTTCCTCCGTTATTTTGAGTTTCTCGTCTTTTTCAAAGTCGTCAAATAAACCGAACTGAACCGTACCGTTTAAATCGTTTTGCTTTGAAAGCGGTTCGACGTTGTTGGTAACCAGGTAAATACGCCTTACTGACAAAGTCTTATTTGTTATTTTTTCATAAAGTTCAAGGGCTTTTTCTGTTATCAGTACGGAAGAAGACGTGTAAAATCCTATGTTAATGCTTCCATGCGCATTCTCGGGAACGAGTCTTCCGTACCAGTCTTTCGTAACCATTCCGGTGTAGCGGGTGTTTTTATTGCTTAAATTAGAGACGTCGTAACAGATTGTGAGAACTATTTGATTGCAGACACATCCCTTTTCTACAAGTTCCAAAGCAAGGTTGTCCGCCATTTCCCTAACGATGATTTTTGTTTTTTCATGGTCGTACGGCATGGAGAGCACCTGTCCTTCGCTGAAACTCCGCCTTTCCGGTTTGTATTTTTTTATGTCTTCTATGGTGCAGTTTTCGTATCCCCATGCATGGTCAATGAGAAGTTCGGCGTTAATTCCGAAGAGTTTATACAGCTTGTCTTCGTTATGAACCGAGGCTCGGGCGACATCTCCCATTGTGTACATGTAGTTTTTTTCCAGCGTTCCGGCAATTCCGCGCCCTATGCGCCAGAAATCGGTGAGCGGACGATGAGTCCAAAGTTTTTTCCGGTACAGCATCTCGTCCAGATAGGCGATTCTCACTCCGTTTTCGTCTGCCTGAATGTGCTTCGCTTCGATATCCATGGCGATTTTACAGAGATAAAGGTTTGTTCCGACTCCTGCCGTGGCGGTGATTCCCGTCTGTTCAAGGACCTTTTTTACAAGGAACCCCGCAAATTCCATCGGAGTTGTTTTGTATGTGTTAAGATACGCCGTACAATCTATGAAAACCTCGTCTACGGAGTAGATGTGCATGTCTTCGGACGCCACATATTTCAGATAAACAGAGTATATTTCAGAGCTTTTACGCATATACACCGCCATTTGAGGCTTTGCGATAATAAAATCCAGCGCCAAATTAGGATTGCTTATTAACTCTTTGAAGCAGCTTGATTTCCCCGTGAATCGCCCTCCCGGAGCGTTTTTGAGCCGGTTTGCGTTTATTTCCTTAACTTTTTGACGGACCTCAAATAATCGCGGCCTTCCTGGAATGCCGAAGCTTTTCAGAGAGGGAGACACGGCAAGGCATATCGTTTTGTCCGTTCGGCTCTCATTCGCTACAACAAGGTTCGTATCCAGCGGATCCAAATTCCGTTGTACGCACTCCACCGAGGCATAAAACGATTTTAAATCTATTGCTATATAATACCTGTTATTTATTAAGTTCTTCACAACAGTTAATGTATCATAAAGAAATTTTTAATGCAAGATAAAATAATTTCCTGTCCCGCTTTGTTTGCGTGGATCCCGTCCGGGCAGAGAAGAGAGGCTTTATTTTCCCCGCAGACCGAAAGCATTGCGCTTCTGATGTCAATCAGAGGGATATTTTCTGATTGCGCAATCGATTTTACTTTTTCGGAATACGAGTTCTGCGTTTCCTCTATTCTGTTTATATTTTTGAGCCACTTCATAATATTTTCCCTGTCGCAGCGGAGAGAGGAGCAGAAACGGTTGAAGTACGCGGGACCGTCCATAATGCAAAGCGTTGTGATAACGGGTTTTATTCCTTTTCCCCGTATATAGTTGATAAGGCTTACATATTCCTTTGTAAAAGAATCCGAAGGGGTTTTGTTGTAATGTTCGCTCTCGGGGGAAGCGTTTATTTCTTCCCAAAAGTAGTCGCTGTCATTTCCCCCGAAATCCATCAGCAGATACTCCGGCACAGGTTCTTTTTCCAGTATCTTTTTTATATATACAGAGCCTTTTGTAACGGTGAGTCCGAATTTGCTTAAATTCTCCGAGTTCTCTATTTCCCTGAGGTAGTTATCAAAAATGTAGCGTCCCGTTTTTTCGTCGTATAGCGTTCCCTTCAAAATCGAATCTCCGATAATCTTAATGCGTGCCATATTTTCACCTCTTAACGGAATTCTCAAAAATCCTGTCGGTTGAAAAATGCCGGACGAACGCGAGGACTGTTTTGAAAATTCCTTTTTGTCGTTTTTGTTTTTTTTATCGACAGGCAAAAGATTTGTGAATAGTGAAAATTATTCGTTTTTTCAGATTAGTTATAATTAACTACGCGTTTTTAGTGTTTTCCGGCGTGTTTTTTAAGTGTTGTCCGGTAGCGAATTAAAATTAACTATCCGCTTCGGAGGATTCGGAAAGGGTTTTCGGAAGACGTTTCTTGACTGTATCGGAAACATTCGTTAGTTTGAAAACGGGTGAATCGTGAGGCTGAGAAGTCCGTTTCGGTCCGGTTTCGGACGTGGACGCGGGCGGGCTTGCGGATTTACCCGGAGCGAGCGGGAGAAGGGTGCTGCGCCGGTTTCGGGCGAAGAGTAAGGATTTGAAATGAATGTATATGTTTATACTTTGGGTTGCAGGGTTAATCAGTGCGAAAGCGAGGGGATAATCCAAAGTTTTGTAGCCGAAAATTGGACGTTGGTTAAAAATTACGAAGAAGCGAATCTCATTGTGATAAATACTTGTACCGTAACATCAAAGGCTGAGCAAAAGGCGCGTCGGATGATTCGTCTCTTTGCGGAAGTCTGCCCTGTTATCATAACGGGGTGCTATACGGATAGCGATTTGCAGAAGGTGTCGGAGCGTATTATTCTGGTTCCGATTTTCGCAAAATCGTATTTGCTGGATATGCCTTCGTATATTACGAAAAACGCCTTGCCCGGAACGGAAATGAATGAAGATTACCTTATAAGTACGATACGGGATTA
>CAMKAB010000154.1 GCA_946410375.1 uncultured Spirochaetaceae bacterium | reverse complement strand
CCGCATAGCCGTGCTTTTCTTCCAGTTCCGCAACTTCTTTCGGATCTCTGATTCTTCCCGGAACAATTCTATCCACGAGAGAACCGCAGAAAATGCAATCTTCATTTACGTATTTTTTGAAACCGTCTTCCAAAGCCCACTGCTCAATGTATTTATTCACGCACTTTAAAAGTTCTTTTCCGTTGTTATCAATAAGCTCGCAAGCAAGAATCGTGAGAGGGGAAAGTCCTGCCTTATATCGTGTATAAAGCACCTGCGTCAGCTTTCCCGGGAAGGACGAAGCAGGCCTGTCTTCCATTTTGCAGGACGGATCATACACGATTCCCGCCTCGGTCGTATTGGATACGATGATTTCCAAATCAGAAGATTTTGCAAACTCCATCATGTCGTTAAAGCCTTTTTCCGTGTAAGGATTCAAACAGCGGCTTACAGATGAGATAACTCTCTTCGCATCAACTTTCTGTCCGTTCTCGGAACCTCTGAGATAAAGGGTGTAGAGCCCTTCCTGTTCGTTTATAAGGTCTGCAAGACCCGGAGCGATAGGCTGAACCAGTACGCATTTTCCGTTCCAGCCCGCTTTTTCGTTTGCGAGATCAAACCAGTAGTTCACAAAAGCGCGAAGGAAGTTTCCCTCTCCGAATTGCATTACTTTTTCAGGCGCTTTTTCCAGTATATAACCGGTGTAGCCTGATTTCTTTAAGACGCTGTAATTAAGCTTATCCATACATATCTCCTTATGTTTTTAAGGTGAAACTTGCAAATTGCAATATATCGCAAGTAGGTTTCAAAGAGTCGCTCCCATACCCGCCTCGAAGCCGGGTACGGAAAGCGTTTCTCATATTATAAAATAACAAAGGACACACTTCAAGTTTTCTTCTGTTGTGCGGGAAGTTTTTTTTATTCGGCGTCTTTATCTTCTTCGCATTCTTTTGAGAGATGAAAAAAGGCGTTAGGAATGTTTAAAACGGTATCTCGCGCAAGCATGCTGATTTCGCCTTTTTCCCGCGAGGCGAATTCGCCGGAAAGTCCCGCAATATAAGCGGCGGCGGAAACGGTCAGGAGAGTATCCTCTTTTGAAGAGCCGAGAAGAGCGGTGATTATTCCGGAAAGAACATCTCCCGAGCCGGCGCTTGCCATTCCGGGGCAGCCTCGCGTAACGATATATGTTTTTTCTCCGTCGGTAACTATGGTGGATGGTCCTTTCAGTAGGAGGATGATTCCGTATTCGCAGGCAAAATCTTTTGCGAGCTGTATAGGATTTTGCATTATTTCGGCTTTATCCTTTTTTACAAGCCTTGAAAATTCCGCTGTGTGGGGTGTGAGAATAATTCTGCACTTCGCGTTTTTCAGGTGTTCTTTTCCGATAACGGAAAGCGCATTTATGCCGTCTGCGTCTATCAGAAGCGTTCCTGCGTAGTTGTCAAGCATATAGGAGAGCGCCTTTTGAACTTCCCCGGTGTTCCCGAGACCCATTCCGAATCCGATAGTCTTATATTTGGAGCATAAAAAGCGAAATTCTTCTTCATTGAAGGCAAGCGTTCCGTTGTTATCCGAGAGCGGGAAGAGGGTTGATTCCAAAATGTACGGAGACACCGCATACGCCGTGCTTTCAGGCGTGGCAAGTGTAACAACGCCCGCTCCGGATCTTCCCGCCGCTTCAAGAATGAGAGAGAGGTCCTCAAGTTCCGATGCTCTTTTTCCGTTAAAACGTGAGTCGTATATTTCTCTTTTATCGCGTTCTTCGGTTTGATTGGCATTTTCGTATGTTGAGAGCAGCGAAAGGTAGGACATTTTCGCCGCACCGCTATAATTGAAAGACCCCGCAATAAGACAAATATAACCGTAATCAGCCTTTGTTGAAGCATTTCTTCGTTTTGATACAATTCCCGAGAAATCTTTGCCTTCCGTAAGGAAAATACGGGCTTCTTCTTTTTGAATACCGATGGAAACACATGTTAGCTCGCCTATATAATCCTTTGCATCATTAAGAAATAAACCGGGTTTCAATGCTTCTATGCTAACCGTGAGTTCGGAGCGGACAGCATTCACCGCACATCCGTTGTCGCCGGAGAGGCCGCTGTTTATATCCACGCTTACCCGGTATGCGCCGTTTTCGTTTATCGCATTTATCGCACTGTTATATAATTTTTTTTCGCTGTCTCTGGGTTCTCCTTTAAAGCCTGTTCCGAAAATGCAGTCGAAAATCAAATCGTAACGAGCAAGGCTTGTGTTTGCAGTGAAGGGCGCGATATTCACACCGCATTCCTTACACTTATTAAAGTGCCAAAGCGCGGCATCCGAGAAATTATTCTCTATGATATAAAGAGTTACATCGTAACCTTCTTTGTGTAGTTCCCTCGCGATAACGCACCCGTCTCCGCCGTTCCCGCCTTTGCCGGCGATAATTGCGATTTTACCGGGTTCGCCGTATTCTTTTAAATTTCGTACAGGAAGCAGGCCTCTTCGTTTTATTTCTTCCGCGACTGCCCGTCCTGCGCGTTCCATCAGTTCTATTGAACTTATGCCGGATTTAATTGTGTTTTCATCGCTTGTTCGCATTTCTTTTACTGTCAGAACGTCTTGCACAGGTGCTCCTTGATTCGCTGTTTCAAAAGCGAAAATATTAAAATACTCTTTTGTAATAACTTTTCGGTATTACCATTGTAACGCAATATCTGATTCTTTTAATATCGTATTTTTATCGTATCCGTGTTTATAAAATAACCGTATATGCGTTAAAAAACGGCGATAGAAAGCTTATCCTTTAATTTTCTCACTCAGCCAAAAAATAATGAAGACAGCGGCGAAGACAAGGACGATGGTACACCCGGTAGGAGTTTCAAGCAGAATTGAAAGAATTATTCCGAGTGCGGACGAGAGAACCGCAATGACGGCTGCGGCGATGGTTACGCCTTTAAAGCTTTTGAAGCGCCTCATTGCCGTGAGTGCAGGGAAGATTACGAGTGCTGAAACGAGGAGGGAACCCACCAAATTCATTGCAAGAACAATTACCAGCGCTATAATCACCGCAAGAAAGAGATTATAAAGAGATGTGTTCGTTCCGGTGGCTTTTGCAAAAGTTTCATCAAACGTAACAGAAAATATTTTATTGTAGAACAAGGCGAAAAAGAGAACCACAATAACGGACATGGAAATGCAAATCCATATATCTAAAGAACTTAATGTTAAAATATTGTACGATCCGAAAAGCGAGGAACAAACATCGCCCGAAATATTGGAGCTTACGGAAAACACATTCATTAAAAGGTACCCCGCAGCCATTGCGAGAACGGAGAGCATTGCGAGTGTTGCATCTCCTTTGATTTTCGCTTTTCGTCCCGTTTTCAGGAGCAGAATCGCAGAGGTAAGCGTAACCGGCAGAACGATAATCATTTGCCGGGAAATGTGCAGCACTCCCGCAATCGCCATTGCTCCGAACGCCACGTGAGAAAGTCCGTCTCCGATAAAGGAAAACCGCTTCAGCACAACGGTGACTCCGAGAAGTGAAGAGCAAAGCGAAACCAAAACTCCCACAAGCAGGGCGCTTCGGACAAAAGGGTAAGAGAAATATATGCTCAATGTGTTAAAAACGTTCATTT
>CAMKAB010000153.1 GCA_946410375.1 uncultured Spirochaetaceae bacterium | reverse complement strand
AATGAAAGGAGAAAATGAATGAAAAAAATTATATCGTTCGCTTTTATATTGCTTACCGGTTTCGCCGTATTTGCCGAGGATGTAAGCGTTTCGATTGAGGACAGAGTGCCTTATCCCGAGAATTACAAAAATCTTACGGCGGAAGAAATAAATTTGAAAGTGTTTAAGGTGCTAACCGAAATATCAACCCAAAAAGGATTGCAGTATATTTCACGAATGGCGGGTTTTAAGCCTAAGACATTGTTTGAGGAGAGTTATTGCATTAGCGATTTGGATGATAAAAAATCAAAAATTGATGATCCTGAAATTACGACGCTCAGCGATGAATATACATTGTACGCTTATCAGAAAGATAACCGTTTCGGCGGAAATACATACGTGGTTAATTACAGAACAGACGAAAAATCGGTGGAATTGGAGATAATCAACCATACTCCGATAAGGTTTGCCGGGGTGTCTTGCGTAAAAGAAGAGCAGCTTACTATGAAACTGAAAGTTGAACAATCGGCGGAAACGAATGAATTCATAATAATCGGGAGCGCGTTTGTTCCGAATCAGAAGCCGAAGGTGAGTTTTCTCTTTTATACGGTGGATCTTGAAAATTCATTCAACAGGCGCGTAACTGCGTTGAAAAACTGGTTTGCCGCTCAGATCGGAGTGAAGGTCGATGCGGAAGAACGTGCCGAATGATTGCGTGTTGAGAGATTGCGTGCGTTGAGCGTCCTCGAGGCGAACGGGTGCTTGCGACTGGTGATTGTCAGGCGGATGATTTCTTTCGCTGAATAGATTTTTGCGTTGAAAGACCGTGCGTCGAGCGTCCGCGAGGCGAAAGGGTGTTTGACTTGTTTTGATTCGATTTAATATTAATCGGATTTTGATTGAAATTAATTTGAGATTGCAGTAACTCACTGCATATAGGAGTGTAATATGAATAATTCTAAAGTCGGATTTGTACTTGTTGCTTTAATAATGATTGCTGTCGGCGTATTTTTTGTGTTTCAGCCGTCAGGAGCGGTTAGAACGGTGTTCCGTATTTTCGGTATCGGATTTCTGATTGCCGGGATAATCGGAGTTATCAGTTATTTTCTGAACAGAGATATTAACATGTATTTCAAACTGATTGCTTCCGTGTTGGAAATGATTATCGGATTGGTTATCCTTATACACGAGAACGTAGCTGTTACATTCTATGCTATTATTGCGGGAATGACGGTTATCATTGACGGTGTTGAGAATTTGCTTGAGCTGATTTCCATGAAAAAAGCGGGTCTTGCGGATTGGAAAGCGATTCTGTTTTTAGCTGTTATTCCGATTATTGCGGGGTTGATTATTTTGTTTAATCCGTTCGGAGCAGCCGAAGCGTTGATTGTTGTTACCGGCATACTGCTGATTTACATGGGCGTGATAAATATTTCCATGGCTTTAAAATACAATTAAACGATGAATAGTTTTTGATACGTTTTTTCGCTTAAAGAAAAAACAACGCTTTTGCCGTTGCGATTCATGCTTTTTTGCGGAGCGTCATGTCTTTCCGGGTTTTTCCCCTTTATGGCGTGCAAGTTGCTTTGTTGTCGTGGTGTCCGGAATCGCACGGGCATTTTGTCGGCTGTTATAGGGCGGGGAAGCAGTTCTGCAGTCAGAGCGTTCGGTAGCGTCGCATGTTTTGTTTACCTTTGTTTTTAAGAAGGTGCTTTGTGTTGTTCGCCCGGGGGGGCTCGGGGTCGGAACACGGTTTTCCCCGAATTAAAAAAAAATAAGCGTTGTTACCGGAAAATTTTTTTCGGAAAGACCGGATTTTACTGAAGAAAAATTCTTTGACGATTTTAATTCTCTGTGTTATTTTTAACAAAAGGGTGTAAAAATAATTACAAGGAGTAACTTTTCAAAGCACCTGCCGCACGTTTTCGAATATCGGATTTTGCGGATTACGGGGGTGGCTTTGCGGCGCGTTGAAGGAGTTTTTGGAAAATAGCGTTTCGTAAGTTTCTCAAAACGGATTAGTTCATTTAAGGGTATTGAAAAATCAGAATACAGAAGGTATGGTCTCGCAGTTACGGTTGTGCGCGGCTCATATTACTTAAAAGGGGTTTAGTTATGCGTTATTTCGATACACATTGCCATTTGGGTTTAATACATGAAAATAGATTGGAACAACTCGTTATCGTTCAGTATGCAAAGAGGGCGAGTGTTCAGCATATTGTCTCAATTTGCAACAGTTTAACCGATTTTGAGGTTGTTTATAACAATCTAAAGAGTGCCTCGGGGGTGTATCATGCGGTCGGAGTGTCTCCGTCAGAGAGCGGAAACCGTTTAGACGGGTGGGAAGCGAAGATAACGGAACTGATTAAACTCCCGAGGATTGTTGCGATAGGGGAAACAGGCCTGGATTACGTGAAAAATTTCGCACCTAAACAGGTGCAGGTGGACCTCTTTTTAAAGCATCTGGAAATTGCACGCCGTGCGGATTTGCCCGCTATTATTCACAACAGAGAGGCGGGTGGAGATATTTTGGATATCCTGAAAACCAAAATTCCCGCAAAAGGCGCGATTTTTCACTGTTATTCGGCGGATTGGACGCTTGCACGCGCTGCGCTTGATTTACCTGTGTATTTTTCCTTCGCGGGAAATATTACGTATAAGAATATCAGAAAACTCGTGGAAACCGTTCAGAACCTTCCTGAGGATAGAATATTGATTGAGAGCGAAGCTCCGTTCATGGTGCCGGCGAAGTATTCAAAAAGACGAAATAAGCCGGAGTATCTGCCTGAGGTTGCTGATGCGATTGCTGAAATCAGAGGTGTTCCGGTGGAAGAAATGTCTGAAATTTTATATCAGAACAGTCTGAGAGCGTTTAATTTACCTGCGGAAGACAAGTAACGCTGAAATTTAGGGAACATTTTGACGGGTTCTTTGTATCATCCTATTCGTATCGGCTCACTGGAATTAAGGGGAAATCTTTTTCTTGCGCCTATGGCGGGTTATACGGACAGGGTTTACAGAAGCTTGTGTTTGAAAAACGGAGCCTCTCTTGCGTACACGGAAATGGTGAGCGCCGAGGGAGCGTACAGATCGGGAGAGGGAACGCTTGAACTTATGATTCGCGGCGAGGGAGAAGAGCATCTTGCCGTGCAGCTTTTTATGCCGGATGCCGATACGGCGGCGCGTTCTCTTGAAAATGTTTTACGATACAAGCCTGATTTAATAGACGTAAACTGCGGATGTCCCGTTCCGAAGGTGATAAAAACGGGGTGCGGGAGCGCTTTGCTTCGTGAACCCCGGAAGATCGGGGAAATTGCTGCTGCGCTTTGCCGGGGTGTGAAAGGTATGGGTAAAGACGGCTCCGATATTCCGGTTTCAGTTAAAATTCGAGCCGGGTGGGATATGAACAGCATAAATTATCTTGAAACATCTGAATCGGCTTTTAACGCCGGCGCTTGTGCTGTATGCATGCATACCCGAACGAGAAGCCAGCTTTATATGCCGTATGCGAATCCCGCTCTTTTAACGGACTTAAAGAGACATTTCCCCGACAGAGTGATAATCGCTTCAGGTGATTTATTCACATCTTATGATATTGTCCGGGTGTTGAGGGAAACAGGAG
>CAMKAB010000152.1 GCA_946410375.1 uncultured Spirochaetaceae bacterium | reverse complement strand
ACGACACAAATCTTCGAACGTCTCCGCCTTAACGGCGATATACTCCCCGTCTTTTGAGAGCATAAGCGTTGCGGGACGCGGCAGACGGTTGTAGTTTGAAGACATTGAATAGTGGTACGCTCCGGCAGTACAAAGCGCCGCAATATCCCCCCGCGCAACCCCTTCGGGGAAAAGCCCGCCCTCCTGAAGAATATCGCCCGACTCGCAACACCTGCCCACAAGGCTTGCCTTAAACGTGCAGGGTTCGTTCGCCTTATTTGCTATTATGCTCGTATATTTCGCCTTATAAAGCGCATAGCGCGGACAATCAGCCATACTTCCGTCTACGGAAATATAATTCTTAAATCCTGCGATTTTCTTTACCGTTCCAACGGTGTAAAGAGCCATTCCCGCATTTGCAACAATGCTTCTTCCGGGCTCCATATAAACTTTAGGCTCTTCCAACGAAAATTCCCCGCAGTTTTTTTTAAACACCCGGGAAATGCTCTCAATTTTAGCACTTACATCAATAACAGGGTCGCTCTCCGTGTATCGCACACCGAAACCGCCGCCCAAATTGAGAATTTTAGCACTGTAACCTGTTTTCTCTTTAACATCCCTGATAAAGCCGAGCATTTTCACCGCCGCTTTTTCAAAAACATCTTCCGCAAACACCTGCGAGCCCACATGGCAGTGGAAACCCTCCAAAATAATATGAGAGAGACCCAATGTTTTGCAAACAAGCCGCCCGGCATCACCCGTGTCTATCGGAGTGCCGAACTTTGAGTCAATATTCCCCGTGGACACCTCCGCATAGGTATGCGGGTCGATTCCCGGAGTAATCCGCAAAAGAACTTTCTGCTTCACCCCTCTGCGCTCAGCCTCTTTTTGCAAAGAAATGAGCTCCTCCTCGTTATCTGCAACAAAATAGCCCACGCCGCAGTCCAGCGCATAGGAAATATCCCTGTCCGTTTTATTATTGGAATGAAAAAAAGCTTTTCCGAGGTCGAAACCCGCTTCCTTTGCAGTATATATTTCTCCTGAGGACACAACATCTATTCCCATCCCTTCTTCCGTCATAATCCGGTACAGCTGCTTAAAACTGTTCGCCTTGGACGCATACAGAACGGAATCGGAATACCCGAAATACTTCTCAAAAGCGTTTTTGTATAAACGGCAATTTTCACGGATTTTCTCCTCGTCCATTACGTAAAGCGGGGTGGAATACTTCTCCGCAAGGGCAACGGTATCCCTGCCGGCAAACAAAAAATGTCCTTTTTCCGATACGGATAAATTATTACAGAGCATGGAGCCTCCTGAGGGTGATGATTTTTAGAGAGAATGAGCGATTAAATCCTCATAGCTCTTTTCCGAAAGGTACTTCGGAGCAATGTCAAAAACTGTTTTACAACCGTAATCACCTTCTTTATAAAGTCTCTGAACAGCCCGCGCGTAAGCGAGAAGCACAGAAGAAGTGAACTCAGGATTCGATTCAAGCTGTAAACGAAACTCCACATTGTGTCGGCTCTCGTCCGCCGAATGCGCCGAACGAATCACGCTTCCCCCGTGGGGTATTGTGGAATGTTCTCTCTTAAATTCTTCCATTGAAATGAAATGCACGTATGTTTCATATCCTGCGAAATAGTTCGGCATTTCCTTTATCTTTCTTTCAACTTCACCGGCATCCGCCCCGTCTTTTAAAACCACATAGCAATCACGAATGTGCATTTTCCTGGCGTCAGTTACCGGATTCTTATAGGAAAGAACCTCTTTGTATACTTCCAAATTCGGAACTGTATACTGTTTAGCATCCGCCACGCCCTCGATTCTGCGTATTGCATCGGAGTGTCCCTGACTTACTCCGCGTCCCCAAAATGTATACGTATTTCCTTGCGGCAGAATGCTTTCCATATAAACACGAGCAAGAGAAAACAATCCCGGGTCCCAACCTGTAGCAATTAAAGCGGTGTGACAAGACTTCACTGCGCTGCTATTCACGTTATTCAGGTGCTCGGTCATTCTCGGATGAGTATCAAAACTGTCTATTATGTTAAAATGTTCGGCAAGAGACGGACTCATCACCGGTAAATCAGTGGCGCTGCCGCCCGCAATTATCAAAACTTCTATTTTGTCCTTAAAATCAAGAATACTCTCTGCGCTATACACCGGTGCGCCGAATGTCTTAACAGCCGATACATTTCTTCGGGTAAAAACACCGACGAGATTATAATCTGAGTGCAATGCGCAATTTCTTTCCAAAGCTTTTCCCAAATTCCCGTAGCCGTAAATTCCGATATTCATTTTAACCTCCGTATTTAAAAACAATTCCGCGTTTCTGCCGCCTTTCCTCGCACTTCCGCTGCATTTCCTCAGCATTTCTGCCGCATTTCCTCAGCGTTTCTGCCGCATTTTCTCAGCATTTCCGCCGCATTTCTTCATTTCCGCAAAGAATGCGCAGAGAATGCGACTCGCATTTTCAATATTTCTCTTCCGCTCCCGCACTCCGCACCAAAGAGGCTCTATAACCTCTTACTTATCCCCGAGCAAATCTTCCATTCCGTAAAGACCTGACGGTTTATCCTTTAAAAAGAGCGCGGCATCAAGCGCACCCTTGGCGAAAACTCCGCGACTGAACGCTTCATGCTTTATTACGAGTTCCTCCGAGTCAGTTGTGATATGAATTTCATGTCTGCCCGCGACATTAGCCATTCGAAGCGAATGTATTCCGACTTCATTCTCTGTCCTTTTGCATTGTCCGGAGCGTCCGCATTTCATAACAGAATCATTCCTCACGCTCTTCACAGCTTCAAAAATACTCAATGCTGTTCCGCTCGGAGCGTCCAGTTTGCAATTATGATGAGCCTCTACTATCTCTATATCAGCTTCCGGCATCGCTCTCACCGCTGTTTTCGCCATTTTAATCAGCGTAGCCACCCCGATGGAATAATTACTTGCGAAAAACACCGGCAAAGTTGAAGACGCGGAATAAATCAGAGCCTTTTCCTCGTCCGTTTGACCCGTAGTGGCGATTACAAGCCCTTTTTTCCGGTCAGTTGCAAAGCGAAGAAGATTTTGCGTAGCGCTGTGGTGAGAAAAATCAATAATCACATCAAAAGGAATGTCCACGTCATCAAAAGCTCCGAAAACCTTAACGGAAGCATCCGAACCGCCTTTTTCCGCACCGACGCAATCAACCCCGCACGAGAGCTCAATATCTCCTTTTCCGCTTCTTATCAGAGAGCAAAGCTCTCTTCCCATATGTCCGCATATTCCGCTGATTAAAACTTTCATCAACAATTCCTTTTACCGATATTCAATATTTCCGACGCACAGCCTGTTTTCCGTTGCAGATTCCCGGGCGTTCCGGGACTTGTTTCAGTTCTGACCTTTCGGATGTCAGCCGTAATTTACCGTAATAATATCATTATCATTACGCAATCATTGCGCAGGAAACGACGCCCTACACCGTATACAATCACACGCCCTGCACCATATGCAATCACACGTCCTACGAAATGCCTACAAAGCGCACCGCATGGATGGCGACACCTTACTCGGAGAGCTCTATTCCCGCCTTTTTCATCAGAGACGCCATATTCGCATAGTTCTTTTCCGACATGCAGGTA
>CAMKAB010000151.1 GCA_946410375.1 uncultured Spirochaetaceae bacterium | reverse complement strand
TTTTCATCGTATCAGGTGCAATCCGAACCATTGATTTTTAAAAAACCGGACTCTTTATCTTTATACTCTCTTAATTTTTCCAAAAGAGTCTCGGCATCTTCTTCATTCGCTTCCGACAAAGCGTTAACATCATTATAATCAATTGCATTCTCCAAAACGAACGGACCTATCTGCGTTCTTTTAAGCTTTCTGACGTACGCACAGGAAGAACACAAACGCCCCAAGTCCCTTGCATATGAGCGAACATACGTCCCTTTTGAAACATGCAGACGCACAGTTAGAAAAGGAGATGTCCAATCTATGATTTCCACATTATAAATGCTTACATAACGAGGAGATAAAAGCACTTCATCACCGCTTCTCGCAATCTCGTAACTACGACGTCCGTTTACATGAACAGCGCTGTACGCAGGAGGCGTCTGCTCAATTATTCCAACATAAGAGGCGACCTTCTCTTTTATAAGAGATATGTCCGGAACAGCTTTAGTATCGGTCAAAGCCCCTTCCGGGTCAAGCGTGTCCGTTTCTTTTCCGAATTCAATTTCCGCAATGTAGGTTTTATCCAATCCCATGAATATGTCATTGTATTTCGTGTATTTTCCGGAAAGCGCAATAATCAAACCGCCGGCGAATTTATCAAGCGTGCCGGTGTGCCCTGTTTTGCGATTCACATTTCGCTTTACAAAACCGAGCGCGCTGAAAGATGTTATCCCCTCCGCTTTATTCAATAGAATTATCGCGTTTTTTTTTGGCTTTTGAATAATATCGCCCTGAATCATGTACCATACGCTCCGATTTCCAAAGATTACCAGACGAAGTTTTTTCCGTCTGATTATGTTTAAAAGAACAGAACCTGAAAAACGACAGTTTTCAAATATGCTGTTCGCGTCTGCAGAAGAAGCGTTTGAATCGGCCCAATCTTCCTTCGATTAAGAAGCGGTTCACTCGGCGAGTTCTTCCTTCTCAGAAGAAGCTGACTCAGCGCATTCATCCTTAGTCGAAGAAGAAGCCTTAATCGCCTCCAGGATTTCGTCTATACGGTTAGCCGTTTTCAAATCTTCATCTTTTACAAAAGTAAGACGCGGAGTATTTCTCGTGTTTAAAAGTTTCGCAAGCCTGCCCTGAATAAAACCCGCAGCGTTATTAAGCGCCGCAACAGACTTATCCAGCCTTTTTTCTTCAAGACAGGTTACGTACAGTGTTGCGTACGCATTATCACGGGAAAGCGTGATATGAGATATATTTGCAAAATGAGATAAATCCGGGTTTTTAATGCTCCCGTTTGAAATAAGCGTGTCCACGATCTCAACTATTCTGTTCTTTAATCTGCTATGTATATAATCACTCATAAGTCTATACCTCACAATAATATGTATTCTCACATACACTTATATTCCCAGAGTGCGGAAAGCGGGGCGCTTTCGGGAATAATACTTATTACTCCTCTCCTTCCGCCTCAGAATGAAACATCACTCCTGAGTTTTCGGCGTTGCGCTCGGAATATCCTCAAGTTCCCGCTCTGTCTCGACAATCTGAATGAACTCGATGATATCGCCTTCTCTGAGATCCTGGAAATTTTCAATACCGATACCGCATTCAAATCCGGCGGTAACTTCTCTCACATCATCCTTGAATCGTTTCAGAGACGCAATCTTAAGCAAGTCCTTGCTAAGCTGAATGCTGTCTCTCACGACCTTGCAGAAGCAATTTCTTCTCACAGAACCCGAGAGAACCATACAACCCGCAACAAGACCGACTTTCGGCACTTTAAATACCTGTCTGACCTGTGCGCTACCAACCTCTTCCTCTGTCTTATTCGGCGAAAGAAGGCCCTTCAAAGCCGCCTTGACATCATCCACAACATGATAGATAACATTGTATTTTCGAATCTCTATTTTAAGCTTGTCGGCGCGTTCCTGAGCCTTTGAAGTCGGACGTACGTTAAATCCGATGATAATCGCATGATTATCTCCAGCCGCAGCAAGGTTCACATCATTTTCAATAATCGCACCCGCCGCGCTATGAATAACATGTACGCGCACCTCGGAATTAGACAATTTTTCAAGCTCCATCTTAAGAGCCTCAACGGAACCTTGCACGTCGCCCTTTATGATAAGATTGAGCTCCTTGATTTCTCCTTCGCGCATCTTATCAAACAATCCGCCGAGGGTGATAATCTTGTTCTTTCCGATCTTATTGAATCGTTCAAGTTCCTGTCTCTTCGCGCCTATCATTCTCGCCTGCTTTTCATCTTCGCAAACCTGAAGAGGATCGCCTGCGAAAGGAGTGTCCGAAAGACCGGTTATCTCAACCGGAGTGGAAGGACCGGCTTCCTTGATTTTCTTACCCTTATCATCGAACATCGCTCGGACTCTTCCGGCATAAATACCTGCCACGAAGTTGTCTCCCTGATGAAGAGTGCCGCGCTGAATCATAACGGATGCGACAATTCCTCTGCCCTGATCAATCTTCGCATCAATGATTTTTCCCTCAGCCCTCACATTCGGATTAGCTTTCAGTTCCATCATATCAGCCTGCAAAAGAATCGTGTCCAAGAGTCCGTCGGAATGGTCTCCGTCCTTCACAAGACGCTGTCTTAAATCGGCGGGAAGAGTCTCTTCCTCAAGAATCGGACGGAAAATACCGAAATTCTGCTTTGCTGAAATCTTGCAATACAGAGTTGAACCGCCCCACTCTTCCGGCATAAGCCCTAAGTCGGAAAGCTGCTGCATAACGCGTTCCGGCTTCGCTTCCGGCAGGTCAACCTTGTTAATCGCCACTATAATCGGAACTCCGGCAGCCTTTGCATGGTCTATCGCCTCTTTCGTCTGCGGCATAACGCCTTCGGTGGCAGCCACAACGAGAACCACGATATCCGTCATCTGCGCACCGCGAGCACGCATAAGAGTGAACGCTTCATGACCCGGAGTGTCAAGGAACACCACATCCCGCTTTCCCGGAATAGTTACCCGATACGCACCTACATGCTGGGTAATTCCTCCGAACTCACCCTCAATAACATTGCTCTTTCTGATTGTGTCCAAAAGTCTTGTTTTACCGTGGTCAACATGTCCCATAACCGTTACAATCGGAGCGCGAGGCACAAGATCCTCCTCTCTGTCCGCTTCCTTTTCAATAACGGTTTCTTCGTACAAGTCTATAATCTTAACCTCACACCCGTATTCGGACGCGATAAGAGAAGCTGTATCGCTGTCTATGCTCTGGTTAATGCTCACCATTTCGCCCTGAGACAAAAGCTTCCCGATAATTTCGGACGCCTTGATATTCATCTTCTTCGCAAGGTCTCCCACGGTGATAGAAGACATAATCTCAATGCTCTTTGCAACAACAGCCTGCGGTTCGGAAGATTTCTTACGCCCGAACTGCTTTAATTCCATCTCATCGTCCATCTGCTCATGACGACGATCTCTCCCCTTGTCTTTTGAATAAACCCGCTTGTTTTTACCGTCAGGAATACTTTGGGGGGCGAAATTGTTTCCGCGACCGGAAGAAGAGAAACCCGCCTTGAAAGTACCGGCGCCGTCCTTCTTGGAATCACCCTTGAACGGACCTTTCTGATTACCCCGCGGAGTGTATGATCCGAAGAGAGGTTTTTTATCCGGCGCACCC
>CAMKAB010000150.1 GCA_946410375.1 uncultured Spirochaetaceae bacterium | reverse complement strand
ATTGTTATGAGAAACAATCCATGTTCCCCTGTCGTCCGGCTTGTTCGTATTTCTGATATTGATTGGAATACCGGCTGCTCTCACGGGAAAAACCGCTTCTTCGTGCATAACGGACGCACCCATATAGGACAGTTCTCGAAGTTCCCTATAGCTTATCATGTCAATCGGCGCAGGATTTTTAACAACTCTCGGATCTGCCGAAAGCATACCGGACACATCTGTCCAGTTCTCATAAACGTCCGCTTTAACGGCTCTTGCAACAATCGCTCCCGAAATATCCGACCCGCCGCGGGAAAACGTGTGCACCTTACCGTTTTCAAAGGCGCCGTAAAAACCCGCCACAACGGCAGTGTCAAGTCCTTTAAGCCTCTCTCCTACGGCTGAATATGTCTTATCCTGATTCAAAGAGCCGTCGTCATTAAAAAAAACACATTCTGCAGGGTCCACAAACTCACAGTCTAAGTACTTCGCCATAATACAGGCATTAAGATACTCTCCCCGGCTCGCCAGGTAATCAAGTTCGGGATTATTTTCAAGACTTGCGGAAATAACGGCTATTTCCTTGTCCAAATCGAAATCTATACCGAGTTCTCCGACAATTTCGTCGAATCTTCTTCTCACGTTTTCAAGAATATCGGCGTAATTCCGCTTTCTTATAGCCGCATCATATGCGCTGAAAAGCATATCGGTGATTTTGGTGTCGGACGGAGATCTTTTTCCCGGTGCCGAAACCACAATATATGTGTTTTTATCGTTTGCTGAAATAATGTCCTTAACCTTTCTGAACTGGCTTGAATCCGCCAGCGAACTTCCTCCGAATTTTAAAACCTTCTTCATTTCTTTCCTCCCTTCTTTTTAACTATTCCTCTTTTACCATACGCGACTATAGTCTCAAATACTTAAATGCACCTTAAAAATCAATTTTACCACAGCACAACATCGCTAAAACGCTTATCAGCAAAACGGTGCACCAAAACGTTTATCCGCGCAAATCTCAGCTCGCAAATCGCACTCCGATCCGGTCGCAAAAACGAGAATGTCCGCCCGCCATTACAAAACGCCTTTCACCTGTCGCAAAGCGGAAAACTCACCCGCGCTCGCAAATCGCTCCTCGGTAAGCACTCGGGCAGGGCTAGAGACTTTCTTATCTGCGCCACCTTCGCTCATTTACGCTCGCCCGCCACCACAAAACGCCTTTCTCCTGTCGCAAAGCGGAAGACTCACCCGCGCTCGCAAAGCCTCTCGGGGACCTTAAACGCGCCCTGTCTTAAAATTCTGAAAGGTCTCACGGTACAATCAATCAATGTCGACGGCATGCTTACCTGCTCTTCCCGTCCCTTAACGAAGAAATCCGCCTTTCCCGAAAACGCTTTCTCGATATCGGAAAACGTCAGCAAAGCCGGACTTCCCGACATATTCACGCTCGTTGAATAAATCGGCGCACCGGTCCGCTCAAGTATCGCCCGTAAAAAATCGTCATCAGGAACTCTGAACGCCTGAGTACCTCCCGTTTTCAATTCCAAAACAGCCGTAAGCTGAGCCGGCCAGAGGGAAACAAGCTCCCCGGGAACCGATTTAACGAGAAAGCGCACCTGTTCAAGAGTTGCCAGCGCAAGAAACGGCTTTGTTTCCGAACGCCCCTTTACCCGCATTAACGCTTCCTTCCCGCTTTCGTAAATTGCGGAAAGACCGTATATCGTATCGCACGGAAGAACACCGACTCTCCCCTCTTTGAGCAAGGTACTTACCGAATTTATCGTTTTGTCGGCATTTTCGTCGTTTTTATAAAAAATCACTGAAATAACCCCGTATATTAAGATATTCTCTTAAGCATTCCCGCTTTACGCTTCGTATTAACAGCAATTAACAGCATAAAAAGCGTAAAGGCCATTAACAGCCGAAAGACGCCTCACAGCGGGATGCAATCGGCAATATGGTTGTAAGTATCACCACAACATAGAATTATAGAACAAATTTACGCTTTGATATATAAATCGGAATCGTCAATATGAAAATTATTTTCAGAATTGGCTGAATCATCCGTACGATTCGACTTTCCCGAATTGGAAAGGAACCAAATAAGCGCCGTAATTAAAAAAGATGCGGCGAAAGTGATAAGAACGAGGGTAATCGTTGAAAGACCCGCAAAACCGTCCTTCTTCACCCTGTTTTCGTCGTTCATATAGTCGCCCTGCTTTTCCGCATTCTCAAACCAGTAAACATCATCGCCTTTTACGTAATAACCCAAATTTATCGCACTGTCGCGAAGTCCTTCTTCCGTATTCAGAAAATCCCGCTTCTCCTTTAAGCCCTCTATCACCTCTGTGAGACGCTCCGATTCCTCCTTTGTGTCTTCAATCTGCTTTTTAAGGGCGTTATTGTAAAAATAACCCCGCTCACCGAAAAGACCGGAAAACAAGAAGAACAATGAGAAAAAAGAAATAACAAAAAAGACGATATACCGTTTCATTAAATATGAACTCTCTTCATAAACACCGGAAATCGGCTACATTATACACCATTCATTCCAGGCTATAAACCTTTAATACCGGCTAATCCGCATTTTTCAATTCAAATGACATTCTGTCCTTGCAAAGCACGGTGTTCTCAAAGATCTCCTTCGCCTCATCTCTCAAAAAATGCAGTTCCGCATTGCTGAAACGGGGGCTATAGTGAATCAGACCGAGCTTCCCCGCATTCGCATCACGGGCGATTGCAGCCGCCTGCGTGCTTGTCATATGCTTCTTTTCATACGCATCTTCCGCTAAATCCCTCGTAAACATCCCCTCGCAAAGGAGAAGATCGACATCCTTTACGTGGTTTGCAATATAATTCAAATACATCGTATCCGTTATGTATGCGAAAGACACTCCTTTCCGTTCAGGCCCCAGGACCTCTCCCGGATGAACAATACGCCCGTTTTCAAGCGTCACATCTTCCCCTCGCTGAAGTCTTCCCCAAAGAGGCCCCATAGGAATACCGAGAGCCTTCGCATTTTCCACGCTGAACTCGCCCGGACGCATTTTCTCCCGCATCACATACCCGAAACACGGCTTTGTATGCATTAAAGGCACGGCTTCCACCGTAAATTCATCGTCTTCATACATTATACCCGGACTCACCGTTACGTATCGGATTTCATAATTGATATACATATCCAACATACGACGGGTTGATTCAACATATTCTTTCAGTTTTTCCGGTCCGTAAATATAAAGAGGCTCGTTTCGGTCCACCTGACTTGAAAGCATCAGAAGCCCCGGAAGACCCGTTACGTGATCCGCATGCATATGGGAAATGAATATGCTGTCTATCTTCTTCCAATGCAAATTCAGCATTTTCAAAGAGACCTGCGTTCCTTCTCCGCAATCGAAAAGATAAAGGTTTCCTCCGCGTCTTACCATTGCAGAGGTAAGGAATCTGCCCGGAAGGGGCATCATTCCGCTTGTTCCAAGTACAAAAACTTCTAAACTCATAACGCCCTTATCATACCAATTATCAAAACAAAATCAAAGAGGAGAAAAACCGGCGTTGAAAGAACCGCTCAGAATAAAAACACATATCACAGCGTGCAAAAAAAACGCATTCCCGCACGCCCGCGCTTCGCCGACCACCACGTCCGTCATGCTCT
>CAMKAB010000149.1 GCA_946410375.1 uncultured Spirochaetaceae bacterium | reverse complement strand
ACACTACGGGAGAGATAGGGCTTTGGGACATAGTAACCAACAAGTTCTACCCGAACAAGGGCACAGGCAGATTCTATCAGCCGTCGGAAGAGGTGACGATTACGCTCAACAACGTCGTAATGGGTGACCTTGTAGGGAAAAGGACGCAGAAAGTTCTGAAAGGCGTAATAGAGTCTTTGCATCAGAATATTTACACTGTTCCTAACAGCACATTCAGAGGATGGGTTTTTGATATTACATCTAAAATTCCCGACCTAAGCGATAAATCGCCGTTAACAACTGCGCTTACTACGGATACGAACCTGTTCACGCTTTGGTCTATTCCGATAAGTTACAACCTGTTCGCTCCGGTTGAGTACATTGAGCAGGGACGGACGCCGGAAAATACAAGCAATTTTAATAAGGGATGGTCTAGAGGCTACACCGACACGGGACTTAAAGGTAAAGCCAATCAGAGGTACGAGGTAACATGGGCTGCATGGAGCGACGGCGCTGGCTGGTTCGGGCTATTCGGCGCGCGAGACACTGTAGCAAGCGGCGACAGCCGGAGAATGTCGTACTTTATTAAGACCCATACTTTCGGCGGCAGCACGCAGTATAAATTATACGACGGAACGAAAGTTCAGTCGGCAGGGTTTGACGGAGCATATGTTGCCCTTTATCCGTCTCTTGCGGGAACGGGAACATACAACGGCGGAATCGCAACTGGGGGTACAGAAGGAGGCTCTTGGAAAGAGGACGGAGTACTGACTTATGCCGCCACGGCGTGCGGAGCTAAGATGACAACGCTTTTTGATGCTCCGAACATGCTTTATAAAACGTACTATACAGATTATCCGGACAGGATCGTGCATTCGTGGACTCTTCCCGCCGATACCCGAACGGACACAGCCACGATGTACCTCTTCGGAGTGAACCACATGGGCAGTCTGGACGGCAACCATAACGGCACCGCGCGCATATACGGCGCAACATTCAGAGAGGGGGATACGCCTGTGTTTGAAGTTATTCCGGTGCGTCTTCTGGTGGATTTAACATCTTCAAACGATGTTATTGATGCAGCTCACCAGGATTCCGGAGTGACTGTTAAGGGTAGTACGAAGGTTTACAAAGGTTCTAACTGTTATAAGGGAGAATTCGGATTCTGGAATATTCAGAACGATATGTTCTATCCCGATATGTCCGGTTATAAGGATTACAGAGGACCTGTTAACGATTATCTTATCAGGTTCGACGGAAACGGCGGATACGGCGCAATGGAAGAAGTGAAAAAAACAAGCAATGCGGACTTCGTTCCGTTCAGACTTCCCGAGAACAGGTACACCAGAGACGGGTATATCTTTGTCGGTTGGAACAATATGAGCGACGGCAGCGGAGATCTTTGGTGGTCTGACGAAAGAATGATTCACAAGAGCGACTTAAGAAGCGTTACACTTTTCGCACAGTGGAAGAAAATCGAATCCGTTCCGTATAAGCAGCTTGATTACCTGCAGAACGAAGGACCCCGGGTGACCGCTTATGATTTAGCGTTCATAGAAACGGGAGTGCCTTTCACGGATAGTTTCAGGTTTGCGATAAAGTACAGCTGGGTTGTTCCGTCAAACACCAGCCATAACGTTGTGGGATATTGGGATGGTGCCGACAATACGAGCGTGAATTTGAACGGCGGAGTTAATTTGATAAACCAAGCTTATAAGGGGATAAGTAACAATACCACCGCTATAAACGAGGTGGATGCTGGGCGTTACAACAACCTGGTTGATGTCAGAACGAAAGCCGCCGGAGCTGCGTCGTGGACGGAAGACGCCACCGGAAGCGTTAACTCAACTCCTTTTAGCGCAGCTCAGAAAGCGTCCACATGGGGCTTGTTCGGCTATAACCCAAGTAAATGCACAAATTTACCTTCAAAAGTTTATAGCTTTAAGCTTTGGGATGAGGACGAGAATGTGGTAAGGGATTATGTACCTGTGATTCTTACATCCGATATCGCTGCGTCCCAGGCTGCGGACGGAGCAAAGCATGTTGCGGGCGAGCTCGGCATGTGGGACAGATATGAAGGCAAGTTCTATACGAATGCGAACAGCACCGGGTACTTCACTAACGAAAATTATCTGATTGTGGAGTTCAACGCAAACGGAGGAACGGGTGCTATGACGAACCAGGCGATTGAGGTTTCTTCGGAAAAGACCGCCTTGAAAAAGTGCTCTTTCACGTACTCGGGCAAGGACTTCATCGGATGGAATACTCAGGCCGACGGCACGGGCATGTGGTATGCTGACGGATACAATTCCAATAAGTGGAAGTCTGGAAAAATCATTCTGTATGCGCAGTGGGCTGATAAGGGCTATCTAAGAACGAATTATTTTGATGTTATGCACTATGTGCGTATGCAAGGCATGGGCGTTGGGCGTGAGTACATTGACTTAGGAACGTATTGGAAGGATAGTTCGGTGTTTACGATAACATTTATGGTTGATAAGGCCACTGGCGTATATGCTCCTATTGCGGGTTCAAGGCAGAAGCGTTCGGGTTCTAGCTATGAGGAGGGTATCTCTATTTGGTATCAAGGAGGTTCAAAATCCATGTATTATACCAAGGGGTATCAAACATCGAATATCGGAAATAATACGGTTCCCTATGGAACGACTGATGTTATTAAAGTCAATGTCGATATTCCTTCCGCTAAGATTGACACGTATAAAAACTATGCTGCGGTGGGAAGCAGCGTTGCATTAGTGTCTTTTGCAAAAACGGAAATATTGAATGTGGTTGTAGGAACGGTGCGCGACATGCTGAGCGGATACAGTGGCAGTAATAATTATCTTAATGCGAACGGCAAGCAGGCGATATTTAACGTCACTTTGAAGGATGCCGACACGGATATGCACCTTGTGCCGTGCAGATTGAAGAAGGCTATCACTGCGTACGAGGCGGGCACGCTTGCGGCGGATATGTCTTCCCACGCAGTCGGAGAAGTCGGTTTATGGGATATTAAGAACAATGTATTCTACTCAAACAACGGATCGGGCGGAAACTTCGCATGCGATGCGGACGAGTAGAGCGGATTCGGATGCTTTGCCCGGCTTGCGGATACCATTCGTTGCTTGAAGGCGGCTTTTTCGCGGATGGTAGAGCTTTTTATGATGCTTTGTGCAGGTTGCGGAGCGGGGGGCTTCTTTGGAGATGCTTTGCAGTTTAACGTGTTTTCCTGATTTTTCGGACGGGCGGGGATGTTTATTCTCGCAGGCGTCCGAGTCGGGAAAGCGAGGTTTTCATTCTGTATTTTTAAAATAACGCCTGGGGAATTCGATGGTTCTTTGAGAATCTTACGATTTTAAATCAGGCATTTTACCCTTTGGAGGTTGCCCTTAGACAAGGTGACCTCCTTTTATTTTACGTTTGGTTCTTTTTTCGCTTATGCGACCGCTCACTCTACCATTTACGGTGCGGTCTTTAGACAAGACCGCACCGCTTTTTTATGTTTCACCGAGCGTTGTCCCCCCCTTTTTTCGTCTTTTGGCACGGCAAGGTTGCAGAACTGATTGTCTTTGTTTGCTCCTGCTTTTTCAGTTTTTCTACTGTTCTTATTTTCTTCTCTCGGACGACATTTTCATAGGTTTTATCCGCTTTCAAGTCATCTGT
>CAMKAB010000148.1 GCA_946410375.1 uncultured Spirochaetaceae bacterium | reverse complement strand
TTTATTTACGACTGTTTATGGAATTTTTTAAAACGGGGCTTTTTTCCGTGGGCGGAGGAATGGCTACTTTGCCGTTTCTGGTTAGAATGGGAGAAGATACCGGATGGTTCACTTCTGCTGAACTTGCAAATATGGTGGCAATCAGCGAATCCACTCCCGGACCACTTGGAGTGAATATGGCAACTTATGTCGGAGAACATACGGCCGGGATTTTAGGGTCTCTTACGGCAACGCTTGCTCTTATTGCTCCGTGTTTTATAATCTCCGTGATTATCAGTTTTTTTCTGGAGAAATTCAGTCGCAATCCGGTGGTGAAAACGTTGTTTTATTTCCTTCGAGGGGCTGTTATAGGGCTTCTGTGCTATGCTCTTCTGAATGTGCTTTCGCTCACTGTGATAACGGACGGTAAAATTTCTCCGTTGTCGACTTCGTTATTCATAGGATTTTTTGTTCTGATTCACTCGTTTAAGAAGATCCATCCCGTAGTTTGGATTGTCCTCGGTGCGGTTTTAGGAATACTTCTGTTCTGAGATTGTTCGTGCGTGAAGAGATACTCATCTTTATAGCATATCCGCTTTCGGTTGCACGCCGAAAAAAGAGGGATAAAAAATTTTCCGCGATGCCTTATCCAAGTAACAAGCATTTCCGTTTCCGGTTGCACGTCGAAAAAAGAGGGATTCGTGAGCGGACTTTCGATATTTTGAGGGTATTTTTCGGTTTTTGAAAAAATATCTTTTAAAGAATGTGGAATCTTACGAAACGATTAGGGCTTTTCTTGCTCTTCCGGAGTATCTTCCGGTTCTTTGTCCGGGAACAGCTGTTTCATAACATGCCACTGCTTTTTATCTATTGCGTACAGAACATCAACAACATCTTTGTTGTATTCTTTTTGATCCCAAAGATGGATTGCGGCGTTATATGCTTCACCCATATATGAGTTTTTATAGCAGAATTTCATATATTCGGTTTCCGTTATCTTATCGTTTTTGTGGTCATCCAGGTATGTTTCATATGTACTCTTTGCCTCTTTGTTCTGCCCGTTCAGCGCATAAAAAGAGGCGAGAGCAGGGAGAAAGACGTCTTTGTTTTCGGGAAAATCTTTAAGAGCGGATTCCAGGAACCAGACCGCTTCGGGATAATAGCCCATTTTTGCAAAAACCACAGCTTCATTGTAAATCAGCCGGTAGTCTTTGACTTCTCCGTATGCTCTCTCATAAATATCAACCGCCTGCCATGGCAAGCCCGCTTTCATTTTTTCGTCCGAAAGACGGATTGAATAGGCGATAATCTCATTATCCGCACTTACGCTTGATGATTTACACGATGCGAAAAGCAGGATAAAGCAGGATAAAGAGGCCAGAATCAGGTATGGTAAACGCAGCTTTTTATAACAATCAGCCCAAAACCGTGTCTTCAATTTTTTTTACCTGACTTCTGTAAAGGTTATTTATTGTTGAACCGTAATCAGCAATCAACTGAATCATATTCCTCGGATTTTCTTTTGTGTCTATGCCGTTAAGTCTGTCTCCGGCATCTCCGAGTCCCGGAAGAATATAGGCATCCTCATTTAAAATAGGATCCATCCAAAGAGTGTAAATCTCGCATTCTTCAATCGCCCTTATGATTCTGAGCGAGCCTTTAAGAGCTGAAATAACATTAATGAATTTAATGCTCCTCGGTTTTACGCCGTTGTCTTTAAGGTACTTCACAATAGTTACGAAAGAACCTCCGGTGGCGTTCATAGGATCTGCAAAAATCAAATCTTTGTTGTTCAAACTTTCTAAATCAAAGAATGACCTGTCTAAATCCAAAACGTAGTCCATATTGCTTTCTTTCTTACTTTCGTCTCTCTTTATTCGAAACAGGGCGAAAGGAGTAACGTAATTGTCAGAAGTGTAGTCCTGAATTTCCTTGCTGATAATCATTGAAGGAAGAAGGGCGCCGCGAAGCATTACGCACATAACAGCGTTTCCTGAAAGGTTGTTAACGTTCGGAACCTTATGTACCGCGTAGTTCCGCACCGGATTGGTAACAGGGGTTTGCGTTATAATTGAATACTTGGAATTAAGCGCCCTGTCCGTGAAAGAATGAGCGAACAAAAGCTCGTATGCACGCTGGATGTAGTATAAGAACTCTTCGTGACTGGTGTTCGGGGAACGAAGCTTTGCAATAAGGCGGGATGCTTCTCCGTGTTGTTCTCTCGGAGTTTCAAAGCAATAAACGTGAATACGCTTTTCTTTGCTGCATACTTCCTGTAAATAATTTCCGATTTCAGATGAAATTTTAACCAGATCTTCTCGCGCTTTTAAAACTTCGTCGTTGTCTTCGGATGAATCTATTTTAGCGCAAAAATCTAAAGAATTTTTGTACATGCTTCTGACTTGTTTAATAACTTCAGAATCGGAATTCTTTAAATATCCGTCTAAATCTGTTGCGTGAAGAATTATCTTATTTGACATAGTATCCTCTCATTCTTTCAGCGGTTTATGAAATTTAAAAGCCCGTAATGCTTAGCTCAGGGCCTTGACAACACAGGCGAATACTTCATCAGGCTTCATGTTGTTTGACGTTTTAACATCTCTGATAAGGTTCTTTTTCCTGTAGAAATCAATTAAAGGCTCTGTTTGAGCGTTATAGACTTCCAATCGGTGCTTAATTGCTTCTTCTTTGTCGTCATCGCGCTGAATGAGGTCTTCTCCGGTTTCGTCGTCCTTTCCTTCAACTTTAGGAGGATTGAAAAGCACGTGGTAAATCCTACCCGTGGAAGGGCACATTCTTCTTCCCGAAAGGCGCTGGACAACTTCTTCGTTAGAAATCACAAGGTTGAGGACATGGTCAAGCTCCGTCATCTCTTCAAGCGCTTCCGCCTGAGGAATGGTTCGGGGAAAACCGTCCAAAATAAAACCGTCTTTACAATCAGGCTCGGCGATTCTTTCTTTTACCATGGCAATCGTCACGCTGTCCGGAACAAGACCCCCTGAGGCAAGAATGGATTTAACCTGTTTTCCGAGTTCCGTTTCGTTTTTTATGTTGTATCTGAACAAATCTCCCGTGGAAATATGCGGAACTTTGAAATAATCCTTGGCTTGTGCCGCCACCGTTCCTTTTCCTGCTCCCGGAGGGCCTAAAAATACTGCTTTCATGTTTATTCTCCCGTTGTACTTTTTTAGCGCTGTTCTTATCGTTTTTTATTCTGTTTGCTTCGGTAACAGAGAAACGAAGCGAAAGAAACGCTTAGTTATGATTATACAGATATTGTTTTAAAAGATAAACTACCAATATGCATGGAAACGTTGCGGGCATTTGAAAAAAGTTCATATACAGCAGAGCCGCCTTAACGGTAATGTTATAAAGAGGTGTGAGGCCGCGGAAAAGGGGAGTGCGGCGTTTTATGAAATTTTATGAAAAGGAGAGTTATAAGGAGAGTTATTTATTGTGTTTTTTGAATGTGGAATTCGAGAGATATCCGAAAGAAGAGAAAAAGTTAAAAAAAAGGTTGTCCGTTTCGAAAAACCGTCGGACAACCCGAAAAATCATATTATGAAATTATGAATCAATAAGCTGCGTTGAGCCATTCAATCCCGTCAATTTTTGCAGTGAAGTAAGGAGCGCTCTGGAAATCAGGCTATGATTCGTGGAAAACTCCGTCCCAAACA
>CAMKAB010000147.1 GCA_946410375.1 uncultured Spirochaetaceae bacterium | reverse complement strand
AAGCGGCTGCGTAAAAACACACTCGCTAAACATCACACTGCAATAATCCGCTGAAAACTGCGAGATTTGAATAAAAATTCACCAAGTCTGCTGAAAAAGAATAACTCCATGCTGAAACTGCGATAACCGCGGAGGACCGCCATTGCGGGAAGAGGGCAAAAAATTTTTGTTGCATGCCGAATAATCATGCTTTATAATTATTTACCTGTGCTGCTCTTTTATGAAAGAGGCTTATTCGTTTTGCTTAGAAACAACACGACACATCAGCAGACTACAAACGGTTGCCTGAGCAACAAAGGAGTTTACTATGCCGACAAATAAAGAAGGTTATTATGTCTCGGATATTTCGGATGAAGCATCTTTAAAAAAAACTGAATCCGGAAGAACATGTTTGGAATGCGGTTGTCCGAAACCTGATAAAAAGGTTGAAGATTACATTTTGAACATTCCCGATTTTCCCGAACCCGGCATTATTTTCAGGGATATAACCAGTCTTTTAGATAACGCCGACGGTTTGCATTTGGCAATAAATGAAATGCTTGAATTACTGAAAGACGTTGATTTTGACGTCATAGCGGGAACTGAATCCAGAGGATTTATTTTCGGTATGCCGATTGCTTACGAACTCCGGAAACCTTTTGTTCCCATTCGCAAAAAAGGAAAACTTCCCCGGGAAACCGTATCCGAAAAGTACGATTTGGAGTATGGCACTGCGGAAATAGAAATTCACAAAGATTCCATTAAGCCGGGTCAGAAAGTTATTTTAATAGACGACCTTATCGCTACCGGAGGAACAATGAAAGCGGCTTGCAACCTTGTGGAAAAACTGGGCGGAAAAGTTCAAAAAATCCTTTTCCTGATTGAACTTGCGGGCCTGAATGGCAGAGAAGCCTTGAAGGGCTATGATGTGAGTTCAGTTGTTTGCTATCCCGGGAAATAACAGGTTTTATTCATATTGAATTTCATAAAATGTGCGTCTTTCCGGCGCACATTTTTTTTTCGGGTTTTCACCTTCAAAGGCTTTTGACAATTCCGCCATATGCTTTTCATCATTTTACGGATGAAAGATATTATCGTTTTGCTTTGAAGAACCCGAATCAAGTACTGCAAAAAGCATTTAAAAATATAGCATTGCCTCGAAATGCAATAACGGAAACGAGCCCCAAGAAGCCGAGGTGCTTCTTTTAATTTACCTATTTTACGATTAACAAAATCATCTGTCCTCATGCATGGCGGAACATGATTGAGAAGATTACCCCTTCCCGTATTTCCCTTGAACATATCCTTTTTGTATATTTTCCGAAACTCTTACTGAGAACATGGAAAGAGGGTACAACTCGGTGGAAACGGTTTCCTGATTTTTTTCTAAAAAAAGCACCTCGTCTCGCCTGAACAGATTCAAATCCAAAAGACTGATGTCCTGGGATGTGAAAATAAGCTGAGCCCCCACCTTGTTCACGTTCGGATCCTGAAACATCTCAATCAAAGTCCTAATCACCCTTGGGTGAATGCTGCCGTTCAAGTCGTCAATTATAATAACAGTACCGTTTTTAAAAGCGTCATAAATATAATTAGAATAAGCAAATAACAATTGCGTTCCAGCCGACTCCATGCTCACCGGCAACTCATATTTCCGCACTTCCCCGTTTTTTTCTCTTATTTCCCTTATGATTTTAAACCTCTCGGAACCTCTCAGATTATTCTGTCCCGTAGTATATGAGCGAATAGGCGGATACTGCCTCTCCGGATGATAACATACATAGTCGGCTATGCTCGGGTCCATAATTTTCAGCAAAGACATTGCGAATTTTTTCACTTCGGGGTCATTACCGCAACGTCTGAAAAAATCCACGAACAAATTATCTTCCAATAAAGACTGATTATTAATCACACAAAAATCCATCGTTAAGAACTCAAATACGTCTTTTATTTCAGACACCTCGGATTTCAATGCCTCACACAAGAAAAGCCTGTTCCAAGGATTATCTTCCGTGTAATTTTTCAGTTTTTTATACTCAACGGTAAATTTATAATCTATCGTATTTTTTCTTTCAAATATCAATGCACCTCTGGAAGATTTATATTCATACAAATACTCATCAACTATTTTCCTACCATCAGCGGAAAAACCGTATTTGTATTTTGTTCCTTTACAAACAAATATCAGCTCAACTTTTGAAGGACTATTCTTTGTTCCCTCATCAAATGAAAACGGAACAAAAGACGTTCCGCTAATATCATCTGTGTCTTTATAATATGCAACCAAAGAAAAAACCTCGCATAAAGCTGAACAAATAGAAGTTTTCCCTGTTCCGTTTGTTCCGAAAACGGCAATTACAGGCAAAACTTTCATGCCTTTATAATCCAGCAAGCTTTCCGTTTTTTCCTTATTTGAATTAGCAAAGAAAGAAAACGTAATTTCATCTTTAATAGACCTGTAGTTGGAAATTTTAAGTTGCAGTAACATAACTTCCTCCGAATGCGTTAGTACTTTCTTTGCTAATCGTTTTTTTTCTGAACGTGCTTAACAATTATATGAATACCCGATAACCGGCATAAATGCAATTATTTTAACCGCAAGGAACTTTTCAAGTAGTCTCTTTATAATTTTATAACAGAAAAGCCCGAAAAATTTTTTTATCTTCTTCAATTATATTTACTCAAAGAAAATGAGTCTTCTCCTATGCTTGCGAAACCTGCAAAGCAAGGAAAAAACTTGCGACAAGGCGCGGAGCATCTCAGGATGACACGCCTTGTTGCAACCTGTTTTTGTATTGCTATTACTCGCAAAACCTACGTTCTCCAAAAAGGGTGAGATTTTCTTCCTTGAAATCATAGCAGTATCTTTTAGCTATAAAAGTTTCAGCTCCTCGGGCAGAGCCCCAATGTTCCTCCAAAGCGAACATCAAAGACGTATCAGACGGGTCAGCTTTCCGATAATCCGCATTCAAAGAAGTATCATCCAAAATTTGTCTGCAAATCCCAATTCTTCTGTTCTTTGTTTCAATAAAAACTCCAACGGGATATGCGAACTCGGGATACCCTAACGTCTCATCCGCAAAAGACATGTTGTCAAAATAGAGCTTCACGGACTCTACTTCCTCGTCCACCAATATGCTCTGCATCTTGGTGTAACCTATGTTGCAGAACGGCGTATGGTTCCGCTCTTCCTTAACAGTGAAAATCACATCTTCTATTGTTTCACCCGGTTCAAGAAAAGCTTCAATTACGCCTTCTTCGCAATGAAAGTCAAGCTGCCTGCCGTCAGAAAAATTCAGCAGGACCTCATCGCTTACCATCTTGCTTTCCTCAGGCCAATACGGAGCCGTGATAACAGATGTAAGTTTACAGTCGACATAATTTTTTAAAAACTCGTAATCTTTTAACAATTCTTTCATTTTTGCTCCTCTGCTTGCGAAACACTCAAAGTAAAGCAAAATCTTGCGACAAGGCGCGGAGCATCTCAGGATGGACACGCCTTGTCGCAATTCGGATTTTACATCGCCATTACTCGCAAAACCTACGCTCTTCAAAGAGGGTGAGGGTTTCTTCCTTGAAATCATAGCAGTATCTTTTAGCTATAAAAGTTTCAGCTCCTTCGACAGTGCCCCAATGTTCCTCCAAAGCGAACATCAAAGACGTATCAGACGGGTCAGCTTTC
>CAMKAB010000146.1 GCA_946410375.1 uncultured Spirochaetaceae bacterium | reverse complement strand
CGCTTGCCGCATTCAAAAACTCTCTCAGTATCTTTATTCGTAAAGACAAGCAATCCTTGTGAGCAATAAGATCGGTAAGAGTGGTAATTTTCCTCTTTTCCCCTTCATTTTCGCATTCGGAATTCGCCGTCTTCTCATCATCACCCTCGGAAAACGCCCGCCCGGCAATAGATTGGGACACTCTCGTCTCGTTATTTGTTCTGTTAATTCGTGAAACAAGCTCTTCCAAACGGATAATAAGCCTGTCCAACTCTTCCAAAAGCGCCTCGGGATCTTCAGAAGGCTTTTCTCCCTCCTGAACCTTTGCATTGTTATTTAATCTCAGGCTTAAATCGGAAATTCTTCTTTGAATATCCGCACGTTCCGATAATGCCGTTGCTAATTTCATAACACCTCCTTTTCATATCATCTTATATCTCATATAATCGTGAAGCACCGAAAAAACAGATTTCTCCGCATTTCCCACAAGCCTTTTTGCGTAAGCAATCCGTAAACAAACTCCGCATCTCTTACATTTGCGCTCAAAATCCGCGGTTTCCGTTACGAAACGAAGCCCCGCATAATTTCCGCAAAATGCGCTTCAGACTGAAACTCACCCCGCATCGCAACTTATTCAGCCCCGCCGTAATTACGCCTCAAGCACAAAACGCACCTTACTCTGCAAATAATTTCGCCAGGCTGCGAATTACACCACAAACGCAAAGCAAACCTAACCGAGCCCGGGACTCACCTCACTCCGCAGATTATTCCGCCGCAAAGAACGTCTCCGTCCGCATTATATATTACCACGCTTTGCCCCGTTGTGGCAGAGTAAACAGGATCGGTGAATGTAACTTTAATTAAATCTTTTTCTGAAAAACCCGCGCTCGCAGTTCTTTCAAACTCCGCTCTCTCCAGAGTCTCCTCGTCTTCCGAACCTCTTACGGCACTCACAACGCACTCAGCCGCACTGCCTGCGGACCTGATTTTCGCGAAAGCCTTTACACCGCTTCCCAAATCGGAAGGACCGCTCATTCCGCTCCACACAATATCATTCGCATACACTGCGCTATTAAACGTTTTATCCTTAAAACCGACAACCACTTCATTCTTCTTCGCATTCAGAGATATAACGTAAAGAGCTTCCTTCGCCGCAATTCCGAGACCTTTTCTCTGACCGACCGTAAAATTCCAAAATCCGGTATGATGACCGAGAACGTTTCCTTCGGTATCCACAATATTACCCTCTTTCGGCTCGGCCCCGATCAAGTCGTTATAATCACCGCCGTAAAAATCCTGACTTTCCGTTTGGTCCTCGGAATGCAAGCCGAGAGACACGTCAATTTTCCTCACTTCCGTTTTTGTAAGCTCTCCGAGAGGGAAAAGAACCTCTTTCAAACGCTCCTGACTCAACCGATAAAGAAAATAACTCTGATCTTTCCGCTCGTCCGCAGCTTTCCTCACCGCATACCGTATTCCCGACGGCGTCTCTCTCCGTGCGATTCGCGCATAATGTCCCGTAGCAAAATAATCAAACAGGATTCCCGCTTTTCGAGCCTCTTCGATCATCGCTCCAAACTTAATCTTCTGATTGCACCACACGCACGGATTCGGAGTTCTTCCGCTTAAATACTCGTCCTTAAAATTCTTCAAAACGATTTTCTTGAATCTATCCGAAAGATCCAAAACAACATGCGGTATGCTGATTTTTTCACATAACTCCCTTATTCCCCGGATTTTTTCTTCCGAATCAGGCTCAAAGCACGCCTCCTTATGAACATTTGCCGAAAGTCCGAGATCATCTTTCCACGTTGTCATCGTAATTCCGGTAACGTTGTGTCCCTGCTGCTTTAATAAATACGCACTTACCGCGGAATCTATGCCTCCGCTCATCCCGACCAATACATTAGCCATATAAGCCCCCTTTTTTCATATTTTTTTCGTACAGTTACGTATTTTATTACAAAAATCCGCATAAGTTAAGGTGAAGCCTTGAAGCACCGGTCTCGTCAAACAACATATTGAAAACCGCCTTTCATAACTATATTATAGTCCTATGTTGCAGATTTTCCTGCTTACGGAGCTTTTTCTTCTCTCCTCTCTATGTTTAATCTGGGTTGATTCGCCGGACAACACGTTTTTGTTTCTGATCAACTTTAAAAATTTTGTTTACAAAAATAAAAACAGACGAATTATTTTCTTAATACTGAACATTTTAACATTGGCTTTGAACATATTTTTTCCCGTATCTCCGGGTCCCGTTCTCCTCGGGGATCTGCTTGTATGCATCAATCTCGTTTTTCTTCTCTTCCATTTCGTAATACTATTCAAAAAAGACAACTTCAAGGACGAAATAAACAAAAAAAACACCCTTGCATTCTTTACGCTGGGCGTTCTGATTTTACACCTGATTTTACCGAATTTCGTCCTTCTCTGATACTGTTTTTACAATAACTCCGAAAACACGGAAAGCAATCCGCAAAACATCTCCCTAAATCCCGACACCTCCCTCAGTCGCAACCCGCGAACACTCTCCGCAAAACAATCCACCCCCGCAAATCCATCCAATCTCCGCAAAAGCCTGGCAAACATCTCCGCAAATTCCGCCGTAATTTCCTGCCCGAACCGTACGCTCCCCTCCGAAACCCTCCGCAAATCCATCCAATCTCCGCAAAAACCTGGAACACACCCCCGCAAATCCCGGGCAAAATCCTGTAAATACGTGCAGAACCTGCAAAATCTCGCAAAGCAATCCATCTCCGCAAATTCCGCCGTAAATTCCTGCCCGAATCGTACGCTCCCCTCCGAAACCCTCCGCCACAAAAAAAACTGCGCAAAGCCCGTAGCTTAACGCAGTTTTCATTCGCAATTGTCAAATAACAATATCGCTGTTACAGGATTGTTCCGTTCGGAATTGTAGCATACTTGTTAATCACAATAATTCCGTCATGAATTGAATACGCCTCCGTATCGCAATCAGGACGAGCGATATCATCAATTCCGATTCGGCAACCCTCGCCTATTCTCGCATTCATATCAATAATCGCACGCTTGATAATAGAGCCCTTTCCGATACCGATATTAGGAATACCCGCTCTTCTGTTCGCTTCCTTTTCCTCGATCGTCTCGTATTTTGTCGACCCCATTACATACACGCCGTCCAGCGAAGCGCCGCTCTCAATAATCGTACGCGTACCGACTATTGAATTAACAATATACGCATTTGTGATAATGGAACCCTCCGCCGTAAGAGAAGAAGAAATATTGCAGAAATTTATCTTGCTTGCAGGGAGAAATCTTCTGCGAGTGTAAATCGGCATTTCCTCATCATAGAAATTAAATCTCGGCATCGTGCTCGCCAAATCAATGTTCGTATCGTAGAAAGCCTTAATCGTTCCGATGTCCTCCCAGAAATCATTAAAGAGGTAACTGGAAAGCTTGTAGTTCGCCAGCAAGCCCGGAATAATCTCCTTACCGAAGTCGGTTTCCGTTCCCTTCAAGGCGTCTTCCATAACTTTTGCCGAGAAAATATAAATACCCATTGAAGCAAGATACTCATTTGAAGCATCCGCCTTTACATTCAAAGAAGACTCGAGATAATCGCTGTTCACCTTATACTCGGAAATATCCATATCAGGAGCCGGCTTCTCATAGAACTTGGTGATAATACCGTCTTTATCCGTTCCCATAATGCCGAGACCGGTGGCTTCAGAGCGACTGATAGGTTTTGCGGCAATCGTAA
>CAMKAB010000145.1 GCA_946410375.1 uncultured Spirochaetaceae bacterium | reverse complement strand
GGGCGAACTTCTCGGCTCTTGCAAGGGTGAACGCGGGATACTGGCTTTCAGACCTTATCGCGCTCACGGGAGGAGCGGACATCAAGCTTGCATGGCAGGACCACAAAGTGCGGGACCTTGATTCCACGGACTTCGGGGTGTACGTAAACCTTGGAACCAAGATTTCACTGTAAAGAATCGAAAGGAGACGAAAACATGAAAAACGTAACTAAGATATTGCTGGCGCTCGCGGTGCTGTTCATTTTAGGCGGGATTATGGTGTCTTGCGACCAGGGACTTACCATAGACTCCCTTTTCAAATTGTCTTCTGGCACAAATTCCAGCGGTTCCCATTCCGAAAATACATATAAAATAACGTTTGAAGCAAACGGCGGCGACGGCACAATGTCTGAGCAATATTTGCCTTTGGATGAAGAGGTGGAACTGAATGAAAACAAATTCACAAAAGAGGGTTATTTGTTTAAAGGATGGACTACCGCATCAAACGGAGAAAACGTAGCTCTTTATGCTGATAAGGCAAAAGTGAAATTCACAACTCATACAACTCTGTATGCGCAGTGGAAACAAGATGTGAAAGGTTTTTCCGTAAGCGATGAAAAAGTTGTACAGTTTGCAAAGGGAAATCTATACTACAATAGCGCCCAAGACTCTTATTCATTTGAAAATAATCAATACGACTTCAGAACTCGGGCCGGTTTTAACGCATGCATTAACGGCGCGTATTCAGTGGATAGCACTCCGGAAGATAACGTAGGTCTTTTCTTTTGGAGCAGCAAAAAAGAAACAGCCGTTGCCGGAGAATATTATGATCCGGAAGCAAGTAACGAAGACTCGTTCTTTATAAAGGATCTGCCCTTAGACGGAGAAGTTTGGAATGTTTTAAGCTATAACGAATGGAAATACCTTTTAGAAGAAAGAACCGATGCATCTGAAAAGAATGGAATCGCCACAATAGTTTTAAGCGATGAAACTACCGTAACCGGTATTGTGTTTTTGCCGGATAGTTTTACTCTGCCGAATGAGTGTGAATTTATAAGCGGCACTACTGACAAAGGTTATGAGGCGAACACTTATAACTTGGAAGAATGGGATAAAATGGAAGCCGCAGGCGCAGTGTTCCTTCCTGCATCCGGCTGGCTACTGTCAGGCCGTGTGAATTTCGTATTTGGAATGGCATTATACTGGGCTTCTTCCCCCAGCTTATCAGGCAATACAAATAGCGCAACGCTTTTGTATACCACTGTTGAATTCGGATCAGTGAGTTTACAAGTAAGTCGCGGCGGAGACCGCTCGGCAGGACGATCCATTCGTCTTGTGAGGGAAATTTGAAATAATTCTTTCTAAACATATTTTTTTACTTGTATGGTGCGGCTTTAAATGTGTCAGTTTTTTGCCGCACTTTTTTTTTGCGAATTCTTGTAAGAATTACAAAGAGAATATGCATATAAGTTTTTTACACACTATTTTATATATGATTATTATGCTTTGTTTCGGCGTCTTGATTTTTTTTTTTATGTTTTATTTGTTTTGCCCGTTATTTGTCTAAACAGATTTTTTTTATTATTATATAGCTATGAAAGATAACAAGAAGATTATGGAAAAAACGGAAGAAAATATCGACACTATTTTTATCATACCGATGAGAGGTTGTCCGGTGTTTCCGGGATTATTAACCACCATTGAAGTAACGGAGCAAATTGATATGCTCTCAGTGAAGTATTCCGAAGAAAAAAAAGGATTCGGCCTTCTTCTTTTGAAGGAAGATGCGGGTCGCGAAAAAGAATTTACGGAAGATGATTTTTATACGATCGGTACGTTTGTACGGGTGAAAAATAAAATAAACACTATCTACGGAAGCAAAAGTCTATATCTTGAAACGATATGCCGCTTCAAAGTGTTGCATTTGGAAAGCGTGAACGGTGTTATCAGCGCCGCTGTTCAGTTTATTGAGGAACGCATGCCGGATCCCAGAACGAACAAGGCGTACGTTGAGGCAATCAAGAAAGCGATTTCTCTCAGAGATGACAACTCCTTTCTTATGAATAACTTACGTATGAATGCGTACAACATCCCCGAGTCCGTAAGACTCACCGATTATCTCGCTTCAATGATAGTTCCCCGTGAAAAACAGCAGGAATTTTTGGAAAACCTCAACATTGAAGACAGAATGAAAAACATTCTTAAGGTTCTTCATGAAGAGCTTACCATTCAGAAAATGCAGGAAGAAATACAGATGTCTGTTTCAAAACGTTTGGAAAGACGTCAGCGGGAGTATTTTTTACGCGAAGAACTTTCTGAAATAAAGCGTCAGATTTCAAAAATCCGTCAGGCTGAAAACAATGAAGAGAATACGGATACGGACGGAAATTTTATTGATATCAGCGACCTTGAAGATGAGGATGACGACTCGGAAGATATTGACAATCCTTTCTCTTTTATTCAAAAGAAAAAGGAAACTGATGCTTTAAAAGAATCTAAAAAGCAGAAGAACGGAAAAAAAACAGAAGATAAGAATGTAAACGTTCCGGAGAAAAAGAAAAGACTCATTGAAAAGCTGAAAGACCTGAACCTTACGGGGGAAGCTCACGACACTGTTTTTGAAGAATACAACAAATTTCAGAACACGGACAAGATGAGTCCTGATTATTCCATGATTCGTTCATATTTGGAAACCGTGGCTGAATTGCCGTGGAATACGATGTCAGATGAAAAAATAGACATTGCGAACGCACGAAAGATTTTAGACAGGGATCACTACGGGATTAAGGAAGTCAAGGAACGCATTTTGGAATTTCTCGCCATCCGGGAGTTGAAAAAAGACACAAAAGGCTCGATAATCTGCCTTGTGGGGCCTCCGGGAACGGGTAAAACCTCGGTGGGTATTTCAATAGCCAAGGCTCTCGGAAAGAAGTATTATCGTTTCTCGGTGGGCGGAATGCGAGACGAAGCTGAGATTAAAGGACATCGAAGAACGTATATCGGCTCAATGCCAGGTCAGATTATCAAAGGTTTGAAGGTTTGCGGAACGAAGAATCCGGTTTTTGTCATAGACGAGATTGATAAAATGACTTCTTCCGTCCAGGGAGATCCCGCTTCCGCAATGCTTGAAGTGCTGGATCCTGAGCAGAATACCGCTTTCAGGGACCACTATCTGGACATTCCTTTTGATATTTCAAACGTGTTCTTTATTGTTACGGCGAATACGACGGATACGATTCCGCGTCCGCTTTTGGACAGAATGGAGTGCATTGAGCTTTCGGGATATACGCCCGAAGAAAAACTGCATATCGGAAAAAAATACCTTGTACCCAAAAACCGGGAGAAAAACGGTTTGAAGTCCTCGGATATTAAATTCCCTGATGCGATTCTCAGAAAGATTGCGGAAGAATATGCGCGAGAGGCGGGTGTGAGAAACTTCGAGAAAATGATAGACAAGGTGTGCCGCAAGGTTGCCATGCAGATTGTTGAATCAAAGTTTGAGAATAAAGAGCAGGAAAGAACAATTACGATTAACGATAAAAATCTCGTTGAATATCTCGGGCAGCCTGTTTTCAGAGAAGATGAGCTGATTAAGGCGGATAAGATCGGAATGTCCGTGGGGCTTGCTTGGACAAGCATGGGCGGCGATGTTTTGGCGATTGAAGCTCAGACAATTCCAGGAAAGGGTGATCTCAGGCTGACCGGACAGCTCGGAGATGTTATGAAGGAATCGGCTAACATCGCTTTCACCT
>CAMKAB010000144.1 GCA_946410375.1 uncultured Spirochaetaceae bacterium | reverse complement strand
GAACGCGTTTATCAGGTCTTTTTTGTATTATGCTCCGTATGTTACTCTTTCGGTTCTGGCATTTCCCGCTGTGCTTTATTGTACGGAGAGCCTTCTGATTTCCGGTTTGGCGTTTTTGTGCGCCGTTGTGTTGACGTTGATTTTCGGAAATTTTGTTCTCACAACTCTTGTGAGCTGTCTTTTGGTTTTTGTGCTGAAATTGTTTGTCTGAAATGATTTAAGTCTTCGTTTTTCGGCGGGGGATTGCAGGGCGGGCATCTCGCGTAAATTTTTTTAATTTCGTTTTGTTTTAAGGAAGTCTTTCGGGGCAAGCCGGTTTAAGAGCCGCGTTTATGAAATGATGTGACTATTCGGTGAGTTCGGTATCGGGTTTTTCCCGAAGCTCGGAGCGTTTGCGCTGTGTTCGGCGAACGCCGAGTTTTTGTGTCGGTGTTCCCGAAGTTCGGAGGCTCTGGATTCGCCGGACGCTGAACAGTGATAATGATGACCCCGAGTTGCGTATGAGTTCGGTTTTGAACGCCTTGCATTCAAATTATGTATGCATTCGGATTCAAAAAAATGTATCTGTTCCCGGACGTTTTCCCGTTTCGGGTATTTTGTTTTTTGTGTGATTTTCCCGTAAACCCGTAAAGTTGAAAAAGGGACATTATTTCGTTATATTGGAAACGGTATTCGAATCGTGATTAGAACGGGTTTTGGAACAGGTTTGCAATGAAGTACTTGGAAGTACTTGCAAACCGTATTTTTGGCGTTTCGCTTTCCGCGAAGCTTGGAGATTTAAGATGGAATTGAAACTGTATAATACAATGACAAGGCAGATAGAGTCTTTTAAACCGATACATGATAAGGAAGTCGGTATGTATTGTTGCGGACCCACCGTTTACAACTACGCGCATATCGGCAATCTCAGAACATATATTTTTGAAGATGTTTTGAAGCGCGCGCTGTTCCTTGCGGGGTACAGTGTAAAGCACGTTATGAATATAACGGATGTAGGGCATCTTACGGGCGACGGGGACGACGGCGAGGATAAGCTGGAAAAGAGCGCGAGAGAATCTGGGCGTTCCGTTTGGGATATTGCGGATTTTTACACAAAGGCTTTTTTTGAAGATTACGACAGTTTGAATATCATTCGTCCTGATGTGGTGTGCAAGGCAACCGAACACATACCTCAAATGATAGCTTTAATCAAGAGACTTGAAGAAAAGGGCTATACCTACACTGCGGACGGAAATGTATATTTCTCAATAGATGCGTTTCCGGAGTACGGAAAACTTGCAAAATTGAAGTTGGATGAATTGAAAAGCGGCGCGCGAATAGATATAGACACGAATAAGAGAAATCCTAAGGATTTCGTGCTGTGGTTTACGAAGAGCAAGTTTGAAAATCAGGCGATGATGTGGGATTCTCCGTGGGGCAGAGGCTATCCGGGATGGCATATCGAGTGCTCGGCGATGAGTATGCACTATTTGGGGGAATCTTTTGATATTCATTGCGGCGGGATTGATGCGATTCCGGTTCATCACACGAACGAGATTGCCCAGAGCGAGGCCGCTACGGGAAAGAAATGGGTAAATTATTGGCTTCACGGCGAATTTTTGCTTACCGAAAAGGGTAAAATGAGTAAGTCGTCCGGTGAGTTTTTAACGCTGTCTCTTTTAAAGGAGAAGGGGTACGATCCGCTTGATTACCGGTATTTCTGCCTTGGAGCGCATTATCGAAGCCAACTTCAGTTCTCTTTTGAGGGGCTTTCTGCGGCGAGAGCGGCAAGGCTCAGCCTGAAAGAACGCGTAAAGGCGTTAGGAAATGATGTGCCGGAGGTGCGTCTTCAGAGCAAGTATATTGACGAGTTCGAGTCGTATATTTGCGACGATCTTTCCATGAGTCGCGCGCTTTCCGTTCTTTGGGCGGTTCTGAAGGATAACGAGCTTAGGAATTGCATGAAATTGTATCTTGTTCGTTATTTTGACAGGGTTCTCGGGCTTGATCTGGAAAAAGAGGATGAAGAATCAAGCGGAAGCGATAAAGAAGCTGAATTGCAGGAATTGTTGAAAGAGCGCACCGAGGCGAAGAAAAATAAGGACTGGGCGAGGGCTGATGAAATTCGCGCAAAGATTTCGGAAGCGGGATATTCGGTAAAAGATACGCCGGAAGGACCTGTTTTGGTAAGGAATGTCTGATTGCAATCGGGTGTTCGTGGTGCGGAGCTATAGATGTCGGTAACGGGCGGCGGGCATCGGGAGCGAGATGCGTATTCTGAGGAACGGCCGGCGGAAACGGAAAGGCCGGGCGGTAAGCGCCGCGGACGGTTTAAGCGGAACATTCAGCTGCGATAAGCAGCCGCATATTGCGGGCTTAGCAAAGAGCGTAGAAAGAGCGCGGTTTGTTAAATTGACATTCCGTTGTGTATAAATTTACAATTAGACAGAGTTTTTTGTAACAAATTTAAAGGATGATTGTTAAGTATTATGGAAATCAGAAGTGCTGATGAAGCTGTTTTCAGACAAATATATGACGACCTGTTTTCTGTTTTGTACAAAGTTGCGTATCACGTTACGTATAATGCGGATATAGCGGAAGATATTTGTCAGGACGCTTTTATTAGATTCTACGATAAAGATATAACGTTCCCTTCTTTGGAAGATGCGAAGTTTTGGTTGATAAGGGTTGTTAAGAACCTGTCAATCAATCATGTGAAGAAGAAGAGTAGGGAGTCCGCTTCAATAGAGAAAATGAAGAAGGCTCAGCTGGTGAACCCTTTTACGGATGGTGGAACGCAACTGATTTTAAACGAATCTCAAGATGCGGTAAGGCGTGCGGTGGCGGAATTGCCTGAGATTTATAAGAGTGTGATTGTGCTTCGGGAATACGGTGATTTGGATTACAAAGCTATAGCTAAGATTTTGGATATTTCCGAGAGTAACGTTAAAGTCAGGGTGCACAGGGCCAGAAAGGAGCTTGAAGCTATACTGATGCGGGAGGAATAGGAATAAGATGTGTTTAGATGATCAGATTTTAAATACTTATATAGACGGCGAACTTGCCGAGCCGTGGAAAAGCAGTGCGGAAGAGCATTTGAAGCACTGCAGGGTCTGCGAGGACAGAGCCGAGGCTATTACTCATTTGAGACAGGTTCTCAGGTCCGCTTCTGTGTCGGATGCGGAGGTGGCTTCGAGAAAAGAGCGTGTTTTGAGCATTCTGGAAAAAAATCATTTGGGTAAGCAGAAAAAGAAGGGCCCTTTGAGTAAGTTTGTGAATATGAAGATGTCGCATCTTGTCGGTATGGCCGCAGCGTATACGGTTGTGTTTGTGGGCGCATGGAGTCTTCTTTCGGGAAGTCACGGACAGCAGAACATTCCTATAAGCACCGCCCAGAACAACGTGGTTGAGCTTTCCAATATCACTCCTGTTCGTGACGTTCAGAGGGAAAAGCCAAAAACGCTTGATGATTATTCGTTAGAGCAGATTCTCCAGTATTTGGATGCGAAAGGTTACAATGTTGATCTGACGTTAAAGGGTATTCAGCCTTTGGAAAATTCTGCGAGCGTTGCGGAAGAGCCTGGGATAATGGAAACTGTGGAAACAATCGAAAATTGATTATTTGTGTATTGTTTAAACTCAAAGATATAAGCACGTAGAACGACTGCCGCGAAAGCGGCGGTTTTTTTATGTCTTTTTTAAAGGTTGCGGAGTGTTTTTCGCAAAATCGTCATGTATGGTGCGGGGAAATATCCGCGGGA
>CAMKAB010000143.1 GCA_946410375.1 uncultured Spirochaetaceae bacterium | reverse complement strand
GTTCCGTTTTGTCCGCAGACAAGAGAAGACTGTAAAACAAACCGGAAAACAGACCTTTATTACCGCACTGCGAAACTATAAACAGGCTCACCCGTGCTCACACATCACACATAGTAAATCAGGCAATCGCCTTGAGGCATTACCCGTCCGATTACCTTACAACACGGCAGGTTCATATCTTTTACAAACATTTCCGCATCTTCCTGCGGCATAAACAGCAAAAGTCCTCCGGATGTCTGGGGGTCGTAAGTTAAATCGCGATAGTCCTGCGGAATAGAATCCGCATACGAAATTTTTGAATAGAGCCAGTTTTCGTTCGTATACCGTCCTTCCGGCAAAAAGCCGAGCGATGCAAGCTCCAATGCTCCGCTGATAACGGGAAGATCGCCAACCTTTATTTCCAAAGACACGCCGCTCCCCATTGCCACCTCGCTTCCGTGCCCCGAAAGAGAAAAACCGGTTACATCGGTGGCGGCATGAACTGTATATTTCACCGCCGTATCACGGGCTTTTTTGTTAAGAGTCGTCATAGACAAAACCGCTTCGCGCACAGACTCGGGCGCGGCTTCGTCAACTTTCGCCGCCGTGTTCACAATTCCCACGCCGAGAGCTTTGGTAAGCACGATAGCATCTCCCGCCTTTGCTCCCTTATTGCTCCACACTTTATCGCGCTTCATAAACCCCGTTACGCATAATCCGTACTTCGGAGTCGGATCCTCTATGGTATGTCCGCCCGCAATCACCGCTCCGGCTTCCTTAACTTTGGAAAGCCCGCCGAGTAAGATCTGCCGCATTACGTCCAAATCCAGACAAGAAGGGAAACACATCAGATTCATTGCCACATGAGGCTCCCCACCCATTGCGTAAACATCTGAAAGGGCATTTGCCGCAGCCACCTGTCCGAAAGTAAAAGGATCATCCACCATCGGAGGGAAAAAATCCACTGTCTGCACGGACACCGTGTCTCCTTCCACTCTGTACACCAAAGCGTCGTCCGCACTCTCAAACCCTTCAATCAGATTAGGGCTCTCCGAAAGGGGCAAGCTGTCTATAACGCTATGCAATTTCTCAGGCGGCAATTTTGCGGCGCATCCGCTCGTCTTCACCATGCTTGTAAGTCGCACATTTTCCTTGCTCATTTTTCTATCCTCAACTTCCACGAACCGTTTTCCGCTTCCTCTATGCTCACAGAATACCCCATTGTTTTTGCAAAACGGGTTACGTTCTCTTTTGCGGCAACATTGTCAACCAAAACTATCGCACCCTCCGGGTTTTTCTTCAATTCTTTTTTCGTCATAACAACAGGCATAGGACAGGAAAGTCCCAAGCAATCAACTTCATTCATAATTTCCTCCCCGTAATATATTCTCCGACAAATAAATCCGAATATCCGCTTATTTAAAAAACCACCCTGTCGAAAACGAACAGAGTGGCTTCGCTTCATAGTAACGAAATTCAAGCAAATCACCTGAGCGATTACTTAAAATCTTATTTCTTTTTCTTTCCACCGGTTAATCCGACAAGACTCAGGAAAACAATAATCAACACTATTGCAAACTTGCCGTAATTATTCGGACCGTTCTCCGTCGCATTACCGACAAGTTTGAAGTTGTGAGCAAAAGCGGCACCCGTAAACATTCCAAGCACTGCAAGAGCGCTGTCCGAATTGCCCTCTCCGGCAAGAATCAGCTGTCTTAAAGGACATCCGCCCAGAAGAACAGAACCGAGACCTACAACGAACATTCCGAGGAAATTCCAAAGATGAGCTGTGTGAGCCACCGGCTGACCTTCAAAACCGAGCTTAAAGTTACCCGTGAGTAAGTTCATAACCAATGCGGAAACAAAAATCGCAATGAAACCCAAAACAAGAGTTCCGTCGTGAATAATGAAAAGGTCTCTGATACCGCCAGCCATGCAGAGCCTTGATTTCTGACAGAGAATACCGACAAGAAGTCCGGCTACCAGGGAATAAAGAATTGCTGCGTGCATGCTTCCCGGTCCTTTTTCAGAGAATGCAAACAATGCCGGAACACAAAGCACGAGAATCAAAAGCAAGGCGTTCACGCCTGAAATCGCCGCACCTTCCAATGTGCTCTGTTCCTGATACTTTCCGAGATTGAAGCCCTTGTTCAAGAATATGCATCCGTATCCGATACCGAAGGCAAAACCGACCAGTGCCACAAGCGCATTCAAATCACCGCCGGCCAAGCGCAATATCATTCTGAACGGACAGCCCAAAAACATCAAAGCGCCGATCATCACGCAGAATCCGATACAGAATCTGAGCATCGGGGATGATCCCCCGCGAGGTTTAAACTCTTTTGAGAGCAAACTGATTAAGAATGAACCGAGTACAAGTCCGATAATCTCGGGACGCACATACTGTACGACCCCGGCGCTATGCACCTTGGTTGCTCCGGCGATGTCTCTGATAAAACACGCAATACAAAAACCCATGTTCTTCGGATTTCCGAGAAGAACAAGACCCACGGCAATAATTCCTATTGCCAAACCTGAAATAATCAATGTTCTTTTTTCTTTTGACATAACTCAGTATTCTAAACTTTTTTTTTTCGAAAACAACCGAAATACGCCTTTTGGTTATGCAATGTAATACACAACGCAATGTCTGATATTTTATAAATCTTTACGCTCAAAAGAGAATAGAGACTACACCTCATTGCAAAGTACAGAAGATACCGCACTTGCTCTGTTCCGAGATTTATACCTCTGTCATTCCGTAGGCTCAGGGAACCTTACCGGACATCCGAAGATCCGCAAATGCAAATAACGGTTTACACCGGCTCTTCCGGAGTCTTTTCGAACACTTTTACCACTGCATTAAAGCGGATTCAGCGGCTTTTCCCCATTCCGTAAGGCATCTACCGACAATTCAAAATATTCCGGCTTTTAAAATTGAGCTATTCCTGGGCTGTCTTTTTCTTTATGCAAAAAGCGATGCAAATACAGTGAACAATTACCGTCAATCATGTTCCGAGGGAAGACTTTCTATCGTATCTTTGTATTTCAAATAGCAGTCAGTGGCAGTAGCGTAGGTGGCATTTTCGATTTCTCTGTACACCTTAACAAGGTTTTTTGCATATTCTGTAAGAACGGAACTGCCCCCTTTCGCCCCGCCGGAACGACTCTGTATCAGTTCATTTTTACATCCGAGTTCCGCGTTTTTCAATATTTTCAAAGCCTTTGAATAGCTCATTTTCGTTCTTCTGGACGCTTCCAGTACAGAACCGGAAAAATTTATTTCTTCAAGCAGTTCTATTACCCCGGGTCCTATGTCATGCATAGTTCCCGTTACGAACCGCAGTCTTATATCGCAATACATTCCAATTTTCTCCCGCAAAGCGATACGAAAATCGCCCTTTTCGCCCTAAGCGCAAGCCCGAACGCCGCTTTCGGCACCGCATCTTACGTACAGCACCGCCTTCTCTGCGGCTTACTATTGAAGAGACAAACGCCGAACTTGTTTTTCCTCCGATCATTTTAAAAGCCGCCCATCCCGGCAATTCGCCGTTCGGCAACCGCGCACCGCAATTACACAAAAAGCCGTCCGTCTCGGCAATTCGCCGTTCGGCAACCGGGCGCCGCAGTTACATAAAGAGCCGCCCGTCTCGGCAATTCACCGTTCGGCAACCGGGCGCCACACCGTAATTACATAAAGGGTCGCCCGTCTCAGCGATTCGCCGTTAAAAAATGCATAACCGCTTCAAGCACGCCTCCGCCGATAGAACGA
>CAMKAB010000142.1 GCA_946410375.1 uncultured Spirochaetaceae bacterium | reverse complement strand
TATTTGGAGTTTAAAAAAATGAAACAATCAATAAAACTGACTCAGGGCCAGCCATGGAAATGCTTAATCCGCTTCGCCATGCCCGTGCTCTTAGGAATGATGTTACAACAACTGTACAACACGGTGGACACCATAATCGTAGGAAATTTTGCGGGTGAAGGAGCCTTATCCGCAGTCGGCGCCTCAATGAGTCCCATCATTCTCTTCGTAGCTGTGGCAATAGGAATGTCTGCAGGAAACGGGGTCGTCGTGGCGCAGCACTACGGTGCGGGAAATGAAGAAAACGTGAAAAAAGCCGCCGGCACCGGTATGATTCTTATGTTTATATTGGGAATCGTAAATACGATTTTCGCGTTTGCCACATGCAACATCATATTAAAGTACTGGCTTAAAATTCCGGAGCACCTGCTTAAAGCCTCATCTTCCTATTTTCTTTGGTATTCCGCTGGACTCATCTTCTCTTACGGCTACAATATCATTTCGGGAATACTCAGAGCATTGGGCGACAGCAAGTCCACCCTCTATTTCCTCGTAATCGCCGCAATAATAAACGTTTTCACCGACCTGCTGTTTGTGGCGGTATTCAAATGGGGCGCATCCGGAGCCGCAATCGCCACCGACATTTCCCAAGCGGCCGCTTTTCTCGCAGCCCTTATATATATGCGCAAACGCTATCCGGTGTTCAGATTCAGAAGAAAAGATTTAGTATACGTAAAAGAAATTGCGAGAAAAACGGTCTCTGTCGGTTTCCCGATAGCATTTCAGATGATAATGGTTTCGGTGGGTTTTTCATTCCTGCAACGCATAGTAAACAGCTACGGACAAGCGATGATTGCGTCGTTCACCGTAGCCCAGCGGTTTGAGACCTATATGGGCATGGTTCCGTACTCATTTCAGATGACGCTCGCCACGTTCACCGGACAGAACATCGGAGCGGGACTTGAAGACAGAGTAAAAACGGGAACGAGACAAACGCTTGTCATTACGTTTATCATATCCTCAATTCTATCCGTTCTTTGCTATTTCTTTGCTGACGAACTCATATTGTTCTTCGGAATCAGCGGCGGGGCCGCCGCATACTGCATGGAACACTTAAGGGTTACCTGTTTTCTCATACTCATTTCAATACTTTATTCTCCGGTTTTCGGTCTGTTTCAGGGAACAGGGCACTCCATCGTGTCCATGATAATATCAATTGCAGTCCTGTTTGTAAGAGTTCTTGCCGCCTACACACTGAACGGAATTGAAATTTTCGGTCATAGAATTATTTGGTGGAACCAGGCGTTCGGCTTCGCATGCGGACTTATAGTAACATGGGCTTACTATTTCTCGGGAAAATGGAGCCTCAACAAAGTTTTAAAATAAGATCGGAAGAGCTCTTGGAAAAATATTAGCCGTTCCTGAACTGAAAAATTTTATTCATTTCGCCCGGTTCATCAAAGGCAGAGCAAAAAAAAAGCGCCGCAGGCAACTCGTCAGGAACAAACCGGACCTCCCGCAGCGCTTTGTTTGCAAATTGAAAAAATATTCAGCCGGCACAGCCGCTTCCGCCATCGAGCAAAGCGAATCACATTTTTTGCAAGAAATAATCGCAAATGAGCCGGCACAGCCTCATCCGCTATCGCGCAGAGCGAATCACATTTTTTGCAAGAAATAATCGCAAATGATCCGCACAGCCACATCCACTATCGCGCAGAGCGAATCACTTCTCCAACACCGCTTTGATTCTGCGAACTCCCGCCGAAGAACTTTCTTCTTTCAAAATTCTAAAATGCCCCATATCGCCCGTATGCTCAACATGCGGACCGGCGCATACTTCTTTTGAAACATCGCCCACCGTGTAAACAGTTACCTGCTCGCCGTACTTGTTGGAGAAGAACGCCACAGCGCCCTGCTTCACCGCCTCTTCCGGGCTCATTGTCTCCACAGTAACTTTCAGGTCGCGCTTGATTGCATCGTTTACGAAATCCTCTACCTGCTTTATCTCTTCCGGCGTCATCTTCTGATTATGCGAAAAGTCGAAACGCAGGCGTTCGGGAGTGATATTCGAGCCTTTCTGCCCCACATGCTCTCCCAAAACCTTACGCAAAGCGGCGTGCAAGAGGTGCGTTGCCGTATGAAGAGCGGTGGTCTCGGCGCTGTGATCGGCAAGCCCAGACTTGAAATCGCCTGCCGCAGCAGTTCTGGAGAGTTCCTGATGATCGGCGAACGCCTTCTCAAAACCTGCAATATCCACAGTAAAGCCGCGTTCAGCCGCAAGATCCTTTGTTATCTCAATCGGAAAACCGTATGTGTCGTAAAGCTTGAAAGCGTTCTTTCCGCCAATCTCCTTAATTCCCTGCTTTTCAAGGAAATAAGTAATTTTATCAAACTGCTTTTCACCCTTTTCAAGCGTCTCGCTGAACTTCTCTTCCTCAGCAGTGAGTTCCTTGAAAACCTTTTCCTGATTTTCAACCAACTCCGGATACGGCGAGCCGTACATATCTATAACAACCCGTGCGATTTCAGCAAGGAATGCGCCCTGTATGCCCAAATTTCTGCCGTTTCTCACCGCTCGGCGAATAAGACGACGCAGAATATAGCCTTGGCCTACATTGCTCGGAGTAACGCCTCTCTGGTCGCCCAAAATAAAGGTGCTTGTTCTGATGTGGTCCGCAATAATACGCATGCTCGTGTCGGTTTTATCGTCCTTTCCGTATTCCCGTCCGCATAAAGCGCCGATTTTCTTCAATATCGGCTGCATGATCTCGGTATCGTACACGCTCTTTTTGCCCTGCAAAATAGCCACAGTCCTCTCAATTCCCATTCCCGTGTCTATGCACTTGCGTTCCATCTCCGTAAACGTGCCGTCCGCATTTTTCTTGTACTGCATAAAGACATCGTTCCAAATTTCAAAATACTTTCCGCAAGAACAGCCCGGCTTGCAATCAGGAGAACATTTCGGACGCCCGGTGTCTATGAACATCTCCGAATCAGGACCGCACGGACCCGTTTCTCCCGCAGGGCCCCACCAGTTATCCTCACGCGGCATAAAATAAATTCTCTCTCGGGGAATACCCATCTGTTCCCAAAGCGCTGCGCTTTCCTCGTCGCGCGGAACGGTGTCGTCCCCTTCAAACACTGTTACAGAAAGTTTTTCAGGCTCAATCCCGAGCTCCTTTGTTAAAAATTCATAGCTCCACGGAATCATTTCCTTCTTGAAATAATCACCGAGAGACCAGTTCCCGAGCATTTCAAAACAGGTTAAATGGTGCGGATCGCCCACGCTGTCTATATCTCCGGTTCTGATGCATTTCTGATAATCGGTAAGCCTCTTCCCTGACGGATGCTCCTGTCCTAAAATATACGGCACAAGAGGGTGCATACCCGCTGTGGTAAAAAGCACCGTAGGGTCGTTCTCAGGAATAACCGACGCGCCGCTAATTGCCTTATGTCCTTTTGACACAAAGAAATCTATGTATTTTTGTCTGAGTTCGTTCGCTGTCATAATAATCCTCTCCTTTTGATGGCGGTAGCGGATTTCAAAACTATTTGAAATAAATTTTCAAATGCCTTCCCGTGAACAAAAAATCACACCGGAAAACACAATTCCGCTACATCGATAATTATAATGACTTTTAATTTTTCTATGCAACGGGTTGCCGCGGGAGAGCGGCCGTAACCCGCCGTCGTTTTCCTGAGCGCCTTTCAGAACAGCATTGCACCTTGCCGCTGATTGAATGCGGTTACCGCATAAGCAAAAAAAAAGAATACCCGGCTCAACG
>CAMKAB010000141.1 GCA_946410375.1 uncultured Spirochaetaceae bacterium | reverse complement strand
CCCGATTCGTGGTAAGCGGTGAGCATTTTATCCGTGTCAGTCATAACATGGCTCTTGCGGGCAACACCCAAAACCATCTTATCGCGGGCCTGCTCAAAGTCCTGCATTTCAACCTTCGCCCTTCCGGCGCGCGTTGCAAAAAGCGCCGCCTCGTTCACAAGGTTAGCAAGGTCCGCTCCGCTGGCTCCGCTCGTTGCCCTCGCAATACGGCGTAGATCCACACTCGGCTCGAGTTTTACTTTTTCCGCATGGATTTTAAGAATATCCTCTCTTTCCTGAATATCGGGAAGCGTTATAGCCACCTGCCTGTCAAAACGCCCCGGACGCAAAAGAGCGGGATCCAGGACATCGCTCCTGTTCGTAGCGGCAATTACAATCACTCCCGTAGACGTATCAAAACCATCCATTTCAACCAGAATCTGGTTAAGGGTCTGCTCCCTTTCATCGTGTCCGCCACCGAGACCGCTTCCTCTCGCGCGCCCCACAGCATCAATTTCGTCAATAAAGAGGATACACGGAGCGCTTCTTCTGCCCTGATCAAAGAGGCTTCTCACGCGCGCCGCACCCATACCTACGAACATTTCAACAAAATCGGAACCGGAAGTATGGAAGAAAGAAACTCCCGCCTCTCCCGCCACCGCCTTTGCAAGAAGCGTTTTTCCCGTTCCCGGAGGTCCCACAAGAAGCACTCCCTTAGGAATTTTCGCACCGATTTCAGAGAATTTTTTCGGATTTTTCAGAAAATCCACAACCTCTTCAAGTTCATACTTCGCTTCTCTTTGCCCGGCAACATCCTTGAACTTCGTTTTAACGTCCTTGTCGGTGAACTGCTTCGCATGGCTCCGTCCGAACTGCATCATCTGTCCGGCGGAAGCATTTCTCATCATCATAACCATGAAAACGATAAAAATCAGCATCGGCAGGAACTCAATGAGAAGAGTAAGCATCGTACGGCCTTCTTCAGAACCTGAAATATCAACACCATGATTTCTGAGATTCTGCATCAGTGTCTCGTCAAAATACGGAATTTTCGTCCGATACGTCGCTCCGTTAGAGGCGACAAAGGAAATTCTGCCGCTGTTCTTTATGTCAGCGCTCTTTACGTTGTTATTCTCAACAACATTGAGAAACGTTGAATAAGACACTTCCTGTGCCGAGTTTCCTCTTCCGCCCGTAAAAATCGTCAATCCGAAAATAAAAATGAGAAATGCTACAATCACCAATCCCAGTCTGCTCTTTTTGCCGCCTAAGGGTCCTTCGGAAAACATCATTCCCTTGCCGTAAGAGTCGTCATCTTTCTTATCCTTGTCATTTGAGCCGAAATAAGAAGCGGAATTATTCCGTTCGTCCCGAGGAGGCGTTTCCTCATCCGAATCTCCCGCGCTGAAAGCGTCATCTTTGGACTTGTTTTTTTCCTTTTTGCTTACAGGAGTTTTTCCCTCGCTTTTTTCGGCGTCGTGTCCGGAAGCTCCGCTCCCTTCTCCCTCATTCGGGGAAACCATGCGTGCATTTGAGATCCCGGACTCTGAACTCACTTCTTCTTTCGGAGAATTTCCGCCCGATTCCGAATCATCCGATGAACCATTGTAAGCGTCACTTTCCCCCCCGGTTTTACGTTCCGAAGAGAAAACATCTCCGCTATCTTTGTCCGCTTCGCTTTCATATCCAGCTCCGCCTTCGCTTTCCGCTCCGGAGCCGCCGATTCTAAACAATGAACCTTCCGCCCTTTCAGTTTCCCGATTTTCAAATGTATCCTTTTCGTTATCCATTACAGGTACCTTTACCTTTTAAAATACTGTTTAAAAAACTTAATCGTCTTAAAATACTTAATTGCCGTTATGAGAGACATCAAAATCTCCGCAGATACCGCATATCTGAAGCCATTTCAAAACTTTTTTCACGGGACAAACACAATATATCCGTACTATCATCCCATAGTACAAAAATACACATATAAGCCAAAATGGGCAAGGGTTCTTGAATTATTATAATCTTCTTCACACCTGAAACGTTTGCAAATTCTGTCTCTTCCTCCGAAAGCGGAAGCGAAAACAGCCGCCACACCCTCGTCGTCCGTCAAAACAGGAACCCTGAAGCGCAGAAGAGAAGGTATCTTCTGATCCTGCAAAAGCTTAAGCACAGTCTTTGTCCCGTCTTTCAATTCAATTTTATCATCGGTACGCACATATCTTACTCCGGGCTGTCCTTTGAAGCGGCTGAAATCCATACGCAGGTTTTCTTTCGTGCCGGTTGAAGAGATTTTCAAAATCCCGGATAAAAGAGGAACTTCACCCGAAGACCGGGGAACTTCTTTTTTAAACCGCCCGTACAAAACCTGTTTTTCGCTTCCCGCCGCATATATTCTCCCGCGGTAAACCAAAAATGATCCGCCGTTGGAACTTTCCAGAGCATACGGCTTTTCCGCCGCCTTAATCACCCGATCGACGAGCGTTTCCGGCATCTGAACATACGGAGGCATTTCGGAATCCCAAAGAGAGTACAAAGAAAGGCGTTTTCCCGTGCTGTTCAAATTCAAGAACTCCTCTTTGCTGATACTTCCTTTGTAAATGAAAACACCTTCGCATTCTCTTGCGGCTTTCTTTCTAAGCCCCTCGAGCCTTTCCCTGAAATCAGGCATAATCCGCGATAAATCAGGAATTATCACATTACGTAAATAATTACGACGAATAGAATTATCCTTATTAGTCGAATCCCGGGACCACTCAAATCCCGCATCAAGAACATATTTTTGTAAGTCTTCCTTAGAAAAATCCAAAAGCGGACGCAAAATATCATTGAGCCTATAGGAAATACCTCTGAGAGAGGACACTGTCCCTCCGTATGCAATCCTCATGAGAAGCGTTTCCGTCTGGTCGTTTTTATGATGAGCGGTGAGAATATATTTGCATTCGAACTCCATTGCAGATCGCTGCAATAAAGCATAGCGGTAATGCCTGGCTGCGCTTTCCACACCGCCTTGTTCCCGAGACTTCTCGTGCAAGAGCCCCTCTTCGAGCGTTTTAATCTCAAGCCTTACACCGAGTTTTTCACAATTCCTCTTATTCAGTTCAACTTCTTTTGCAAGTTCATCCCGGCTTCTCAGATTGTGGTTCACATACAGAGGAACCACTCTTTCCCGTCCGAGCGTTTTAACAGAAAGAATAAGAAGCGCAAGCGAATCCACCCCTCCGGAGAAAGCCACGAGAACTTTGTACGGTTTAACATTACGAGGTGCGTTTTTGCGGGATTCCGATTTGTAAGGCTCGCTTACTTTATTTGAAAAACTTATATCATATAAAGGATTCACACCGCTTGAAGAATTCCCTGCATTTGAAAAACCGGCATTGCATTCGGCACTGCCTGAAGGACCGGCAGCATTAAAAAAATGTTCGCCGTCCAGCGTTTGAAAAGGTTTCCAAGTGCTTTGAACGTCTTCTTCATCAACCAGAACAGCGAGATACTCAGAGAAGTCCTTTTCTATTGAATTCACACTGAATTTCCTCAATCGACTTTCCGTTAATGTACGCATACGCTGCGTTTGCCGCCGCATCCAATGCGTCATTATACGCTTTTAGCCGTTCTTCGTCCCGTTCTCTCCCGAGAACATGGTCGGACACGTCCGTTCCCGGAGCCGGTCTGCCGATTCCGATATACATTCTCACGAAATCAGGACTTCCGAAACGCTCGGAGATGCTTTTCAAGCCTTTTTGACCGGCATTTCCTCCGCCGAATCTTACGCGCATTCCTCCCACCGCCAAATCCATGTTGTCACATAAAACAACGAGGTCGCTTCCTTTGTAAATCTTAAAA
>CAMKAB010000140.1 GCA_946410375.1 uncultured Spirochaetaceae bacterium | reverse complement strand
TTACGGCGGATACGAGAAACCGACACGCAGCCCCGAATAAAGCGGCTCAAAACAATATTACGGCGGATACGAGAAACCGACACGCAGCCCCGAATAAAGCGGCTCAAAACAATATTACGGCGGATACGAGAAGCCGACACGCAGCCCCGAATGAAGCGGCTCAAAACCATGGGTGCAAGGCAAACAGTGAAAACGCTGCATCAAATTCAGAAACAAATTCCGCGGACGAGAAAAATAACAATTTTGAAAAGAAGACTCAAAACGTAGCCTCAGGGAATGTCCTTTCTATGAGATACTACCACGCGGGACTATCAAAAAACGAGCGCGAAACCATTGAAAGCTGGTTCCTAAATTCGGACAGCGGCGTTCTTTTCGCCACTTGCGCTTACGGGATGGGAATTGACAAACCGAATATCCGCACTGTTATTCATGCCTACATTCCGTCAGGGATTGAAGAATACCTGCAAGAATCAGGCAGGGCGGGAAGAGACGGGGGAGATTCAAAAGCCTACGTTATCATAACAAAAGAAGACTCGGGAGAAATCGCCCGTATTTTCAGAGAAGACTCCTGCAGACGGAGCGCCCTTCTCAGAGCATTGGGACAGGAAAAAACAACCTGCACGGGGTGCGATGTATGTTTCGGAACAAGAATCAAAGCCCCGTACGGAGACGACCTTATCAAAAAAATGATAATCCGTCATCCGTTCAAGCACAATCCCGTAAAAGCAGCCCGCATTCTCACAGGTTGTGTCTGCAAATATTACTTATCCGAAAAAGACACCCTTTCCCCGTACTACAAAACGCTGAACTGCAACGAAGACGAACTCACCGACGCAATAAACGGTATGAAGAGGGACAAGGAAAATAAGTTAAGAATATCCGACATCGTAAGTTTACCTCGCCGCAAAGAGGACGAAAAAACAAATTTTGAAAGGACCTTTTACAACAAAAGAAATAAAGTGCTCAACTTTATCAAAAGGATATTTTAGATATATTTACCAAAAACCGCGCTGTGCAAATTTGCATAAAACAACACCTTTTAATAAAAAATCCAAAGCATCTGCGCTCCCCGCACCCTCGATTTACAAAAAAACTGTCGCATTTTTTATTATACGACAGTCCCATGCGCCACAGCTTTCACCGCTACCCATAAAGCACGCAATAGCGCTGATTCCCGCTGTTAAAACGGACAGCAATCAAAAAAAGGGCGCGGCAAAGCCGCGCCCGAATTCATAAACAAGGAATCCTATGTCTAATCTTTTTAATCATACTCTTTTACAATGCGGATGGATAATGCCTCCTGTCTAGTTATAGCATTATTATAACTAAATCCATTTTCCTGAAAGTGAAACTGGCGTGCCTTATCCGCAGATGGTGTAGTTGTAGTCCAACAAGCTCCCCATTGAGAAAACTTATCAGAAGCACCTACAGTACCATACCTATCGCCGCTAGCAGAAAGAAACACCGCACCAGCCTCTTCCATTGCTTTCCACTCTTCAACGCTATACTTGTTAGCCTCATAATTATCATTTGTACCGCTTATAAAAGAGAATCCTTCCGGCAGAATCACAATACCTATCATTTCACTTACCGTAGCTGCGCCGTACTTATACTCAGCGTCTTCTCCTTTATTCACAAGATATATCCACTCGTCTATACTTAACACACTCCACTTTTCTCCGCCAACAGTCAGACCATCTGCAAAAAACGAATCATCAGCGCTTGTAGCGGAATCATTATAAAGTTTGGCCCTTGCGATCTCTGCGCTCTTGCTCCAATAGAACAAACCTACATCACCGTTTGAAGTGCCTGTAGTAAAACGAACACCGCCTATGCAGGCAGGTCCTCCGCTATAGGTTCTGCAATCATACTGGTTCTCCTCAAACGCATAGTCTCCCGTTTCGCTACTGTAGCACAGGTTACCCTTTGAAAACACAACTGTCTTTTTCTTACTCACAGAGAATACAGGCTTCTCCCACACCGCATAGAGCGTAACATCCTCAGTTACAGAAACTATGTCCTCGTTTGTGTAGACTGTCTCTGTTGTGTTGCTGTCCGTTGTCCAGCCGACAAAGATAAAACCAGCCTTTTTAAAGGTGTTTGCAGGAAGCTTTGTCTCGTCTCCGTAGTGAGTAGACACTGCCCCATCGTCCCCTCGCCTCCGTTTGCATCAAAAGATATCTTTACCTCCGGACCTTCTTCCTGCACAGATACAAGACGGATTGCCCTACCACTTAAAGCTGTTAGCAGTAACATAGATTGTCCGGTTTTAAAAGGAAAGAAGAAAAGATCCCATAAAATTTGTGATACATGGTTTTACAGAAAATTCAACTACACAGGAGATTCAAATGGGACGTGTAAATAGTATCATACCAGTATCATACCTTTGGTGTGTAAGGGTAGTCATTTTACTTATGAAGAGCGAATTCAGTTGGAATTTTATCTTTTCGGAACCGGAAAGCTGCCAAAAATCACGAATAAAGTGAAACCAGGAATCCTATTACACAAAAGTCCCAAAACAATATCCAGGGAGATTCAGAGGAGACAGGCCCGACACTTTTTTGATGGAGGACTGCAAAAGAAGATGGTCTACAATGCGGATTATGCAGAAAATCAGGCACGATTAAAAGATAGCGGAAAAGGTTCGAATTTGAAGTTAGGTAGAGTTACATTCTTGTAGAAAGAATCGCAACACTCATGAAAGAGCATAATTACAGTCCATATGCCGTTATTGCAGAATTTAACAACAACGGCTGGCCTACGGAAACAAGGATTTGTGAGAAAACACTGTACATTTATATTTATGAAGGCGTAATCCCGGGTGTGTCTGAAGAAGACCTACAGATGAAAGGAAAAGGCAGAAAACAGGTTAAGTGTAAAAGAAACCACAAGAATGCGGCCCTAGCCCCAAAGAGCATTGCTTACAGACCAAAAAGAATTTCAACGAGAGAAGAATTCGGACACTGGGAAGGAGATACTGTTGTAGGAGGTAAATGTAAGGGGTCTGAATGTCTTCTGACTATTACCGAGAGAAAAACCAGAGCTGAAATTGCAAGGAAGCTTCCTGATAAAAGTGCCAAGTCAGTGGTACATGCTTTTGAAACCATAGAACGAGAACTTGGGACAGGAAACTTCAAACGCTTATTCAAATCTATTACTTTTGATAACGGCACGGAGTTTCAGGACATATCAGGAATAGAGAAATCTGCTTTTGGGAAAAAGAACAAAACTACTATTTACCTCACACACCCTTATTGCGCCAGTGAAAGAAATACGAATGAAAGACATAACGAAATAATCAGAAGGTTCATCCCTAAAGGATGTTTGGTTAAAGAGTATTCAAAATCAAGGATAAAGAACATTCAGAGAACCGGATGAATAACTATCCTAGAAAAGTATTAAAGGGGACAACTCCTGCAAGGTTACTTGAACAGGAGTTTGAAAAACATACTGTGATTCTGAAGTTCTTCAACATCATTCCAAAGGAGGTTGTATGAAAAACGGTCATTTTACTTTACAAGAAACCAATTCGTAAGGGATTCAAAAACTAATTCGTAAGCGATTTTGTCCAAGGAATTCGTAATGGATTTCGTCCCTTATAATAAACTCTCCTTCAACAAAAAATCTAAACTAAAACAAATACCTCTTAAAATACTGTGCAGTATCTGTGTTAAAATCGTAGCCCATATCATCTTTTAATAAAAATCTGTACAGCATACAGAACATAGGATTATGAGTTTCTTCCTGAGAAAGAGCAGGTTCTTTTGTCACCAAAAAATGTCTGTAGAATAATCTGATCCCATTCTGAATCATTTCTTTTGA
>CAMKAB010000139.1 GCA_946410375.1 uncultured Spirochaetaceae bacterium | reverse complement strand
TTCTTTTGCTACCCAAATTTCAGATCGTTTTAATGATATTTTAAATTCAACAGTAAAAAGGCTTTTCAAAAACCGTAAACGCCGTTCTTTTTCCGGAAAATAAGAAACAAAATAAATATAGTTCTCATAGCTTTTCACAACCACATCAATAGCTTCGTGATAATCTTTACTATTCTTATCCGTTATTCTTTCAAATTCCATTTTCATTGTCCTCTGTACGCCGTTATGGAATAAAATTTTATCAGAAAACCTTTCCCGAGCCCTTTTGCGAAAACAATCCGCTGCCAAGACCTGTATTTTCCGTCAAAAGAACCCGTATGTAGTAAACGAAAAATATTTAAAACTTTACGCTCATCTGATTTTGGGTTGCAGTTTTATTTCCATGCCGCAGATCTTATCAATAAGAACCTCAGCAGAAGGCTCGAAAACCAACGTCTCGTATAAATCCTTTTTCATCAACCCCTCGTGAACCGCATTACGTAAAAATTCGTTCAGTTTATCGTAAAAACCGTTTACGTTAAGAAATCCGCACGGCTTCTCGTGCAATCTGAGTTGCAACCATGTTATTTGCTCGAAAATCTCCTCAAACGTACCGATTCCGCCGGGAAGAGCGATAAAAGCATCCGAAAGATCAGCCATTTTCTTTTTTCGTTCGTGCATATTCTCCGTTATAATCAATTCCGTTTCCACCTCACCAGCCTGAACAGGTTTCAAAGATGCAAGAAAACGAGGCATAACTCCCGTCACAACGCCTTCCGCTTCCCTGCATCCGCGAGCCACACAACCCATAAGTCCCATGTTTCCGCCGCCGTATACAAGATGTATTCCTTTTTGAGATAAACACTTACCTAAATTATAAGCGGCTTCCTCATACGCTATTCCTCCACTGGAAGAACCGCAGAAAACCGCTATCGTTTTAATATTTCCCATACCGCACCAGCCGTCACACCCGGCGCTTTTCCAACACCAGCTTTGTTTTCAATACCGCCGCAATCGTTTTTCCGTCGCCGATTTCATCATTTTCAATATTCCCGACAAGCTCGTTAAAAGGTACTCTGTACACATTCAGGAACTCGTCCGGATCAAGGCACCTCGTCCCCGGTTCCAAATCTTCCGCAAGGTACATATATATGCACTCCGTGGTATAAGCCACCGACGGATAAAACTTCCCGAGGAATGTCCATTTCCCCGCGATATAACCCGTTTCCTCCTTTAGTTCGCGTTTTGCCGCTTCAAGAGGAATCTCGTCCGCCGTGTCAAGTTTCCCGGCGGGAAGTTCCCTCACAACGCGTCCCATAGGGTAACGGAATTGTTTTTCCATAATGACATTTCCGTCTTTCGTAAGAGGAACAACACACACCGCCCCGTTATGTTTTATATACTCCCGGGTGCTTTCTTTTCCGTTCGGAAGTTTTACCGCGTCAACAAAAACATCCAGAAGCCGTCCTTTGAAAACTTCTTTCGTACTAACAAACAATTCATTCAATCTTTCATTCTTTTCCATAAGTCGAATATAACACAATCGCCGAAAATGTAAAATAAGAATAATAATAGGGAAAGCCGGAAGAACCTTTGCTCACGGCTCGTATTCGGAAGAAGTGTTCTCCGCACCGAAAGTTGCACCCTTGTTTTCGGCGGTGTACCAGTCCGAAACTCCGTTCGTATCAAGAGGCTCGCCATCCTCCCCTCTTCTTCTGCAAAGCGTTCTGAGTTTTGTGCTTTTCGACGAATCAATCGGCTCTTCCAAAGAGTTCCACCAACCTTCTTCCACCGCTTTCTTCGCCCGCTTTTCAGTCTCTGCGCTGCCGTACCCGCTATATTTAACGGAAAAGTTACTGTACAACACAGCATCCGCAACTTCCGCTCCGGGAGCCGGAGAAAGGGAAAGACACTGCACCCCGTTTCCCGAAAAACCCTTGCTCGGAGTATCCAGCAACACATTATGGGCATTTAAAACACTGTCGCTTATGCTTTCGGTGAACCAGACAACGATAAAATCACCCTCTTTTACGTCAAGCGACGGCAAAATCACCCTCCCCGCATAAGAATCAGGCGTTCCGTTATAGAGGGTAAGCCCAGCCGTATTCCCCGCCCGCCTTACGATAAGCTCGGTCTTCGGTTCTGTTTTTGTGCAAATTTCATTGATTAGAAGCCCCGCCGGATTCGGATTATACCCCCAAACCTCGGAGGAAAAGCCGGTGGTATTTCCGTATTCATCCATAACACGACCGCCCACGACGGCCTTTTCCCCGGCTTTAATGCTTTCATTTAAGGTTACCGATACTCCGAACCCGTCAGATACGGCGCTGTACGGCTCAAACGAACCTTCGTACACTTCTACGCTTTTATCAAACACAAAACGCACAGTTTTTTCGTCAAGCGATTGCACATCAACAAGCGACGGCGGATACCCTGACGAACAAAGGACGCCTTTCACGGAAACAACCTCTTCCGAAAAGCAAGACAGCAGCGTTAAACACATCAAAAGGGCGCAAAAAAAGACAATATACTTAGACATATGCTCCTCCGTAACTGTTCCCGGTTCTTCCCGAAATAACGAAACATTTTTACCGGTTTTTCCCGCACAGAAAAACTTTCAATGTATGATTTCCTGCGAAAGATACCGTTTCAAAGTGCGATTACTTGCGCCGAAATCAGTTTCACGACGCATTTCCGCACCGGAAAACCGAATTGCAATATCCGGCAACGTCTCGTTTTTCATCTGACCGGAAACATCTTCTAAATATATTATCCAACTGAAGTTTAAAAAGAACTAAACCTGCATTTAAGAGATCTTAAACGCAGGTTTAATCAGTAACCATATAATGATTTCAACAAAAGTCATAAGCCTCATCGCATACAAAGCCTTTTAGCAGAAGCGGGCATCTCTTTGCACGAAGAGTCGAGAGAAAAGCGCTCATTATGTTTCAGGAAAATATTTCGCAAACATATGAAAGGTCCGAAAGAAACAGCGCCCGGCACCATTTCAAGCAAAACCATATACTCGCAAAGTCTTTCCTGCAAAACAATACACGCAACGCCTTTCAGGCAAAACCATACTCGCACAACGACTTTCCTGCAAAACAATACACAAACGCAACGCCTTTCAGGCAAAACAATACACTCGCAAAGTCTTTCCGCTCAGAATCGCCATACGATGTCGTATGCGGAACCGCATGCCGAAGTCCCCGTATGAGGCTCTCCCGCTTCGCCTTACACGTACGGCTTCACCATCGCTTCAATAAGAGGATACGGGGATGCGCCGATACGGGTATTCACCACCTTTCCATCCTTGAAAAGCATCAAGGTCGGAATAGAGCTCACATTAAACTGCTGTGCGAGCGCTCCCGCTTCATCCACATTCGCTTTGCAAACCTTCACTTTTCCCTCGTACTCCTCAGCAAGACGGGAAACAAAAGGCGCAATCATCTTGCACGGTCCGCACCACGACGCCCAAAAATCCACCAGAACAGGCTTATCAGCCTTTAAAACTTCTTCCTCGAAATTCTCATCAGTTAAAATCACTTCCATAAAACACCTCCTTGCGTAATCCGCATAAACAAATAATCCGATTAAACAGCATATCCCGCTTCCCGCAGAACCCTGTCTGTTTTTCACCCATTCGAAAACTCCGACGAAAAACCGGAAAAACATATCGCTAAACCGAATTTCCGGAAACCGAAACGCATTACACCGGGGAAACCTCTCGCTTGCTATATACAACCGGTTTTCGCGAACATCTTTGCTCCGAAGTCCGGAAATCACGCCCCTGTACGTTCGGTTTAACCTGAATAAAATTTACAAAAATACCGGATATTCGCCAAGTCAAAAAT
>CAMKAB010000138.1 GCA_946410375.1 uncultured Spirochaetaceae bacterium | reverse complement strand
TTCAGTGTGAATTCCAGGCTGATACGGCAATCGCCTTTTCGTTCGCTATTTTTTTCCCGTTTTGCTTCCTACTTGTTTGATATGTTGAAAAAATGTATAATCTACGAGTATTTTTTGATTGAAGAAGCTTTTGAAATACGGCTCTGAAAGGTTCGTTTTTTTATTAAAAAAACGCATTCCGGGATACGGTTTTTCAAAGAGGTTGAGGTGTGTAATGTTTAAAAGCGTGAATCCTAAGCAGAATTTTCCGAAAATGGAAGAAAAAATTCTTGAATTTTGGAAAGAAAACGATGTTTTTAAGAAATCAATAGAGATGCGTCCGGCAGATAATGAATTTTCATTCTACGACGGACCTCCGTTTGCCACGGGTCATCCGCATTACGGACACCTCGTTCCGGGTACGATTAAAGATATTATTCCTCGTTATCAGACTATGAAAGGTAAGAGAGTCGTACGCAACTGGGGTTGGGATTGCCACGGTCTTCCGGTTGAAAACGAAATGAAGAAAAAGCTCGGGATCTCTTCCGCAAAAGAAATTGAAAAGTTCGGTGTGGCGAAGTACAACGAGGAGTGCAGATCCATCGTTTTGCGCTTTACTTCCGATTGGGAGAAAACGATTAACAGAATGGGGCGCTGGGTTCATTTCGAGCACGGTTACCGCACAATGGACCCTGACTTCATGGAAAGTATCTGGTGGGTGTTTAAAACGTTGTATGATAAAGGATTGATATACAAAGGGTACAACATTTTGCCGTATAGTCCGGGCTTAGGGTGTCCGCTTTCAAATATGGAAGTGAATTTAGGCGGATATAAGGATGTTACGGATCCTGCAATCACTGTTCGTTTTAAAATGAAGGATACGGAGAATACCTATTTCCTGGCGTGGACCACAACGCCGTGGACCCTGCCGAGCAACCTCGCTTTGGCTCTCGGACCGGAAATTGATTACGTAAAACTTGAGGATGCGGAAACGGGGGACAAGTATATTCTCGGCAAAGATAGAATTTCCGCATACTATAAAGACGAGAACGCATATGAAATCATTCAAGAATACAAAGGACGGGACTTAGCCGGCTTACGGTATGAGCCTCTCTTCCCGTATTTCGCTCATTTATACGACAAAGGTGCGTTTGTAACCGTACTCGGAGACTATGTAACCACCACGGACGGCTGCGGAATCGTTCACACTGCGTCAGGATTCGGCGAAGACGACTATAACGTGCTGAAAGGCACCGGCATTCCGGTGGTCTGTCCGATAGATGATGAATGCAAATTCACTTCCGAGGTTCCCGACTACGAAGGAATATTCGTAAAAGATACGGATAAGCTCATTATTCAGCGTCTTAAAGAAGAGGGGAAACTGATCAAGAGGGAGAATTATCTCCATAGCTATCCGTTCTGCTGGAGAACGGGCACACCTTTGATTTACCGCGCAATGGACTGTTGGTTCGTGAATGTGACTAAGTTCAAGGACCGCATGGTGCGCAATAACAAGATGACCAACTGGGTTCCCGAACATCTCAGAGACGGAAGGTTCGGAAAGTGGCTTGAGGGTGCGCGAGACTGGGCGATTTCAAGAAACAGGTTCTGGGGAAATCCGATTCCGGTTTGGAAGTGCGACGGAAGCGATTATATCGAGGTTATCGGGAGCATTGCGGAGCTGGAAGAAAAGTGCGGACAGAAGGTTTCCGATCTTCACAAGCATTTTGTTGACAATCTCACCTGGCCTTCGCCTGACGGAAAAGGAACGATGAGACGCGTCCCCGATGTTTTGGACTGCTGGTTTGAGAGCGGAAGCATGCCGTACGGACAGCTTCATTATCCGTTTGAGAATAAAGAGCGTTTTGACAAGGTGTTCCCTGCGGACTTTGTGTGCGAAGGGTTGGACCAGACTCGCGGATGGTTCTACACTCTTACGATTATGGCCACCGCGCTTTTTGACAAGCCGTGTTTTCTGAACAACGTTACCAACGGAATCATCCTCGCCGAAGACGGAGAGAAAATGTCCAAGAGCAAGGGAAACTTCACCGACCCGATGATTCACGTGGAGACATTCGGTGCTGACAGTTTGCGTTTTGCTCTGATGAACAGCCCTGCCGTTCATGCGGAAGATTTGAAGTTCTCCGATCAGATGGTGAAAGATGTTCTTAAAACGCTTATTATCCCGCTTTGGAACAGCTATTCTTTCTTTGTTACATATGCGAATTTGGATAAGTATACGCCGAGCGAGACTGCGTTTGAGAACCTCAAAAATCCGCTGGATAAGTGGATTATCTCCGTTACCGAGCGCCTTATTCAGGATATGGACGATGCGTATTCAAAGTACGATATCGAGCGGGCCTGCAAAAACCTGGTCTCATATATAGACAGCCTGAACAACTGGTATATCAGAAGAAGCAGGCGCAGATTCTGGAAGAGCGAGAACGATGGCGATAAGAAGATGGCTTACGACACGCTGTACAAGGTGATTTTGACATACTGTAAGCTTGCGTGTCCGATTGTTCCGTTCATCACGGAGGAGATTTATCAGAATTTGAAATCGTCTGATGCGCCTCTTTCCATTCATTTATGCGATTTCCCGGTGTATGACGCATCTCACAGGGATTTGGCTCTGGAAGAGAAGATGGCCCTCACGGTGAAGGCGATCACAATGGGAAGGTCGCTCAGAAGCGCAAGCAATATCAAAAACAGGCAGCCGCTTAAAAAGCTTATTCTTGTTGACAGAATGCTTCATGACAGGGAGATTTTGGATGAGATGAAGTCCATTATCGCCGAAGAACTTAACGTTAAAGAGGTTGAAATTCAGAGCGAGGAGTCTTCCCTTGTCGACTACGAAGCAAAGGCGAACTTCAAGGTGCTCGGAGCAAAGCTCGGCAAGCATATGAAAGAAGTAGCAGCCAAAATTCACGAAATGCATACGGAGCATATTTCCAAGATTTTGGACGGACTCAGAAAGAGGGTCGAATACGGCATAAACCAGAGCGTGGATATCGGACTTGACGATTTGATTATTCAGCGCCACGAGAAAGAGAATTTGAAAATTCTGAACGAAGACGCTCTTACTGTGGGTTTTGACACGGAAGTTACGTCCGAACTTATTTCAGAAGGTGTCACGAGGGATATCATCCGCTCTATTCAGACGCTCAGAAAAGAATCCGGTCTGGAGGTCTCCGACAGGATAAATCTGGTGATTTCCGGAGATGATGATGTGAAAGAGGCGGTTGAGAAATTTAAGGATATGATAGCTTCCGAGACTCTTGCTTTGTCGGTCACTTTTGATCCCGACCTGGATGCGGAAGAAAACGAGGCTGGAGTCAAGCTAAAGATCAGTAAGGTGTAAATGCAAATATATGAAAAAAATAATTAAGAGAACGCTTGTTTTGTTCATTCTCGTTGTGTTTCTTGCATCGTGTTCAAACCTTTCGTACAGCTCCCTCCCTTATTTTGCGAATTTCGGAGAACCGGGAGAGATTGTCATAACAGGGAAGGCGAGTTACGTTATCCCGGATGTTCCGGCAATGAGCAGAGTTACGCTTGTTATGAATGATGCGGGGGAGACGTATGGCATTTTAGAAGGCACTTACACGAAGTACATTCTGAAAAAGGCTGTGAGTTCCAACGAGATTGTGATTAACGGCAGGAGCGATTTTGATTATCATTATTTCAGTTTCGGAAAAACGTTCTTTTCAACGTATGATTCGGAAAACATGCTTCAAAGCCGCATAAAGAATACAAAGGCGGTTTTGGATGTGGACACTGCGGCGAAAATGAAAAAAGCTGATGTTGCGGTGTACGCATTGAAGCCGGTTTTGGAATTTGAGGATTTAGGTGTAAGTA
>CAMKAB010000137.1 GCA_946410375.1 uncultured Spirochaetaceae bacterium | reverse complement strand
TCTATTTTAGAAGACAGCGGATATATGGCGCGTATTGCGTTTATACTTGACAGAATGTTCCGTAAATTCGGACTTTCGGGAAGGGCGTTTATGCCTATGATAATGGGCTTTGGCTGTTCTGTTCCCGCAATGATAAACACGAGAACACTTGCGGACGAGAAGGAGCGAACGGCTACGGTGCGTGTTATTCCGTTCTTCTCCTGCGGTGCGAAGCTTCCTATTCTTACCGCTGTGGCGGGTGCGATTGTTGCGTATTTCGGTGTCGGAAACGCTGATGCGATAACGTACTGCATGTATTTGCTTGGTGTTGTTTCCGCTGTTTTCTCTGTTCTTTTGATGAGAAGCACAACGCTTAAGGGTGAAACTCCTCCGTTTATTATGGAGTTGCCGGCTTATCATGCTCCTCAGTTTAAGAATTTGATGATTCACCTTTGGGATAAGGCGAAGCACTTTGTAAAGAAAGCCTTTACGATAATCATTGCATCCACGATTGCGATTTGGGCTCTTTCCCATTTCTCTTTCGGGTGGCAGTTTCTTGAGGATGAAGAGATCAGCGAGAGTATTTTAACAAATTTGTCCATGCTGCTCCAGCCGCTCTTTACTCCGCTCGGATTCGGAAGTCAGCTCGGCAAGTACGGATGGGTCTTTGTTGTGGCTACCGTGGCGGGTCTTATCGCGAAAGAGAACGTTATCGCCACCTTCGCTACGCTTGCTTCGTGTTTGATTGCAGTTGTAGGTATGGATTTCGGAGCGCTTGAAGTTGCGGCGGAAGACGGTGTTGATGCGGTGCAGGCGATGATTATGGCTACTAACATCACTGTTCCGGCCCTTATTTCATTTATCGCATTCAATATGACCACAATTCCTTGTTTTGCTGCGGTCGGTACGGCAAAGGCGGAACTGATTGAAGGGAAGCGCTTTAAGGGTACGCTTCTTTTCTGGATTGTTTCTTCGTATTGTATCGGAATGATGGTGTACACTATCGGAACATGGTGGTGGACGGTTTGTATTTGGATTCTTTTGATTATTGTTGTGAGCGTCTGTATCAGGGCTTGGAACAAAAGAAAATAATCGAAAGTTCTGAATTGAAGATAACGACGGGAAAAAGGAGATGAAAATGGGAGTATGGGAGATTTTGCTCATAATCGCATGTTTATTTATAGTATTCGGCGTGTTAATTTCCAGAATCCTAAAAAGGAAGAAGGGAATATCCTGTTGTGATTGCGGAGAAGACTGCAACGGTTGTCCTTCGTGTTGCAGCGGGAGTAAAATTCAGAGTAAGTAATGAAAAAATCGGAATAAATAAACAGTCAGAATGAAACACTTTTCCCCGCAAAGAGCCGTTTTCGGTTCATTGCGGGGTTTTTTGTATCGAGAAAGCGGATCGCAGGCTTGTTGCCGGGGTGTTTTGCGTATAGAGAAAGGGGTTCGGCGGGCTTGTTGCCGGGGTGTTTTGCGCATAGAGAAAGGACGTTGACGGATTTTGCGCATCGAGAAATGGGATTGGCGGGTTCGTTGCCGGGGTTTTTTTGTATAGAGAAAGTAGATCGCTGGTTCGTTGTCGGGGTGTTTTGCGCATAGAGAAAGGACGTTGACGGATTTTGCGCATCGAGAAATGGGATTGGCGGGTTCTTTGCCGGGGTGTTTTTCACATATGCGATTTGAAGCGCATCCGTACATTCGTTCGGAAGGGCGGTAATTGTAAAAACACCTGAAATATCGGAGAGGCATGCGGTAATAAAAAAACCACCTGAGAGCCCTTGCAAACAGATGGTTTTCTAACGGATTGAAAGAGTGTTTTATGCTTTTTCTTTTCGAATGTTTTGATAAATAATAACAAAACCGAGAACAGCTAATCCGATTACATCCGTAAGGGTTCCCGGAATCATCATGTACAGTCCCGCAGCAACAAGTAAAATTCTGAGTACGGTGTTTATCTTTCTCTTGAGGTGCCCGTTGAGCGCCGCCGCAATGGCAAACAAACCGATCAAGGAACTTAGCGCAATTTGAATGATTTCAAAAACGCTGACGTTTCCTTCCAGAATCATCGCCGGATTAAATGCAAAAATATACGGAACAATAAACGCCGCAATAGCGAGTTTTGTTGCGTTGATTCCCGTTTTCATCGGATTGGATTTTGCAATAGCGGAACCGGCGTATGCGGCGAGAGCCACAGGCGGAGTAATATCAGCCACAATTCCGAAGTAGAATACGAAGAAGTGAGCAGCCACTACCGGGAATCCCAACTGTATCAGAATCGGAGCGCAGGTTGAAGCCATAATGCAGTAGTTTGCCGTGGTCGGTACGCCCATACCCAAAATGATACAACATATCATTGTAAGAATAAGCCCGATGATAGTAGCGTTTCCTGCTATTTGGACAATCGCATTAATCAGTATCGAAGCAAGCCCGGTTACCGTGATGCAGCCGGCAATCATTCCGGCAATGGCGCAGGCTACAGCCACGGTGATGGAGCCTTTCGCTCCGGACACAAGCGCGTCAACAGTTGTGTTAAACGTCTGCTTTAAAACTCCTTTTATCACCTCACCTTTGCTTCGTCCTTTGTTGTTTTTAAGCGCGATAACCATGAAGTTGATACATCCCACGACAAGCGCCGCGAAAATAGAAATGGCGGCGGAGAATGCCATGGTTCTTGCACCGCTTGCCACAAGGAAAACAAGCAGAACAAGCGGAAGAAGCAGGTAGCAGCTTTTGAAGAGACTTCCGGTTTTCGGCAGTTCTTCTCTCGGAATGCCTTTTAAACCGAGTTTTTTCGCTTCCAGGTGAACCGAAATGAAAATTCCCGAGAAGTACAAAACCGCAGGAAGAATCGCCTTAACTGCAACCTTTGAATAAGGAATGCTCATGTATTCAGCCATAAGGAACGCAGCCGCTCCCATAATCGGAGGCATTATCTGTCCGCCTGTGGAGGCGGCTGCTTCAACAGCGCCGGCAAATTCGCCTTCGTAACCGGTTTTCTTCATCATCGGTATTGTCACGGAACCGGTTGTAACGGTGTTTCCCACCGATGAACCCGAAACCATTCCGCAGAGCGCCGAGGAAATAACGGCAACCTTCGCCGGACCGCCTGCCGACCATCCCGCAAGTTTGTTAGCCGTATCAATAAAAAAGTTCGCAATACCTGTTCTTTCCAGGAACGCGCCGAAAATGATGAAGAGCACAATGTATGTGTAGCATACGTTTATCGGAGTTCCGATTACGCCGTTCGTGGTGTAGAAAAGCTTGTAAATGATATTTTTCAACGCCTGATAGAACGAAGAACTGAATGAAAGCTGATTGTAAAATGCGTAAATAATGAGCGCACCTACAACGCACAAAATCGGAATGCCTACGCATCTGCGGCACAATTCAATAAGACACAGAATCCCGATAACTCCGATTGCAACGTGAACAGGCTGTATTCTTGTGGCGAGTTTAATAAGCGAAAGCGCGTTTATCGCAAAATAGAAGAAGCAAGACGCTCCCACAAGCATAATAAGCACGTCATACCACGGCATTGTGTTCGGTTTAACATGATGTTTATTTGCCGGGTAGTTAAGAAATCCCGCTATCATGATAAAACCGAGGAAGAGTGAAAGCCTCGTTTCAGGCAGCACGGTTGAGAATAGCGTCATATATATGCAGTATAGGGAAAAAAGCGCCAGAAAAACGGTGATAAACGTTTTCGGACGTCCTTCCCAGATTCTCGTATTGGACTCCCTGTCGTATTTCCTCATGATATCATCTAAGTTTTGTTTGATTTCTTTGTTTTCCGTTTTACTCATAGTACTTTCCTTTTGTTTTTATTTTCACTTCACACTTTTTTTTATAATTTTCTAATTG
>CAMKAB010000136.1 GCA_946410375.1 uncultured Spirochaetaceae bacterium | reverse complement strand
CTCTACAAGGCAAAATCTTTTGCGTCTTCGTATAAATCCTGCAAAACTTTAATAAAATCCGAAATAATCTCTCTGTTATCATCCTTATGCCTGCAAAGCACACAGGAAAAATGTTCATCGCAATCATAAGGGATCCAAGCAAATTGCTCGGCGTAATCATTTAAAAACCCCGGAGCCAAACACACACCTCTTCCCGCAAACACGTTTATTCGAGTTGTATCGTGATCGGGACTATTGAAATACTGAACTTTTCCCGTTGAAATAATCCTGTTCTGAACACGCCTCAAAGCGTCCGGAGAGCCTCCACCTACCATCAGAGTTCTTCCGTACAAATCCTTTTCCTCAATCAGACTCTTTTCCGATAACGGGTCATCTTTTCGCACTATAAGATAAATCCTGCTCTTATAAAGTGGAAAAACATCTATTCCCTGCACATGACGGGTGTTCTCTTCCAGTGCGAAAACAATATCGGAATCCCCTTTCAAAAATGATTCCATGCTCCCCAAATACTGAAACAAAGGCGTAATCAAAACATCCGAGTATTTTTCAGAGAAAATTTTAATCGCCTCAGGCAAAAGATACAAAGCCTGCCACACCATCGCACTGATTATAATACCTTCTTTATACTTTGAACTGAAATTCTGCCCCTGTTCTATAGCCCGTTTCAAAATTTCCTTTAAAGTCGATAACGTGGTAATGAACTGGGATCCTGCGGGAGTCACCGTAACCGTTTTTCCGTCTCTGTTAAAAATTTTAAACCGAACTTCATCCTCAAGCATCTTAATCTGATAAGAGAATGTCGGCTGGCTGATAAAAACATTCTCCGCCGCACGGGTAAAATTCAAAGTTTTGGAAAGTTCTATGCAATAATCTATTTGTTGAGTGGTCATACACCCTCCTTTTATCTTTTTTTTAAAGATATGATGATATGATATTCGATTATGCTCTCTTTTACCATATCGATTTAATTCTTCTATCAATAATTGTAACTTTGTATTAGACTTTTAAATCAATATTTCATACTATTAACATGAAGAGTGGTTTTCAGGTGATGGCAATAAAGCCGAAAAAAACATCAAAAAGACCTTTTACGGATTTAAAAAAATGTAAAAACGTGTTTTCAAAACGGTCAAGTTGTTAAAAAACTCTCTTAAACAGAAAAACTTAATAAACAGGAGTATAAAATGAACAAAACACTGATAGCCTATTTTTCCAGAGCCGGAGAAAATTACTTTAGCGGCGAGATGAAATACGTAAAAACGGGCAACACGGAAATTGTCGCAAACATCATTCAAGAAATAACGAATGCTGATATCTTCAAAATAGAAATGGCTAATCCCTATTCCGAATCCTATATGGCTTGCATAGAGGAAGCGAAAAAGGACTTGAGGGAGAATAAAAGACCGGCTTTAGCAAAAGACGCGGACAATATGGATTCATACGACACCATAATTCTTGCATATCCGAACTATTGGGGAACCATCCCGATGGCGGTTGCCTCGTTTCTTGAAAAACACGACTTTACCGGCAAAAAGATTCTTCCGCTTTGCACAAATGAGGGCAGCGGTATGGGTTCCAGCGAAAGAGACATAAAGAAATACGCTAAAAACGCAGTTGTGGAAAACGGGTTGTCTGTTTCGGGTTCAAAAGCGGCAAATTCAAAAACCGTTGTGGAAAAATGGCTCAGATCGAACGGAATACTGTAAAGAGAATTTAAAGCAATTTTGAAAAACCAGGCAAGAACAACAACCGTAATCCGGTAAAACGAGAGTAATTTAAAGAGATGTTGTAAAACATGAAAAGCGAACCGCAACAAAACACTTTAAAACGGAAAATATTAAAAGCAGCTGTGTAAAGCTTGTAAAAAAAAACTTCTCGTAACAGAAAATTTAAAAACAAGCGCAACCATATCCGAATACCGTAAAAGCCGAAAATCATTATAACATCATGAAAATCATAAAAGGAGATAAATATGGAATATTTAACACTAAACAACGGAATAATTTGTCCTGTGGTAGGAATCGGCACTTATATGCTTAGCCCGGCGGACGCAGAAAACAGCGTAAAAGAAGCACTGAAAATGGGATATTCTCTTGTTGACACGGCAAATGCCTACGTAAACGAACGTGCTTGCGGCAGAGGCATAAAGAAAAGCGGACTAAAAAGAAAAGACGTTTTCTTATCAACAAAACTTTGGCCCAGCGAATACGAAAATCCGAACGCTACGGACGAAACTTTAGAACGTTTGGGAACGGATTACGTTGACCTTCTTTATATCCACCAACCGGCAGGGAACTGGCTGTCCGGCTACAGATTGCTTGAAAAAGCGTACAAAGAAGGGAAAGCGAAGTCCATAGGAATTTCAAATTTTGAGGGCAAATACATTGAGGAATTGCAAACAAAATGGGAGATTATTCCGCAGTTTATTCAGGTTGAGGCGCATCCGTATTTTCCACAAACAGAACTCAGAAAAACCTTAGACAAATATAATATCCGTCTTATGAGTTGGTATCCTTTGGGACACGGAGATAAATCCCTGATTAACGAGCCTGTTTTTTCTGATTTAGCAAAGAAATACAACAAAACACCGGCTCAAATTATTCTTCGCTGGCACACACAGATGGGTTTTGTAGTCATTCCGGGAAGCAAAAACACAGCTCACATTAAAGACAACCTTGATATTTTGGATTTTACCCTTACGGACAATGAAATGAAGGACATTGAAAAGCTGGATAAAAACGAAAGGTATTATCACAGAACGGAAGAACAGCTTCTTCAGTTCGCATTGTGGAAACCGGAATTTGAAAAGGACTGATTACGACGGGGGATAGAATCTCCATCCTCCCGCATGAGAGAACAGAGGACGTTATGGTAAAAAAAATTCTAATCACTCTAAGTATATTATTAACACTCACCGGCAGTGCGATTTTTGCTGCAAAAAGTAAAAACATCTCGGCTACAGGGAATGTACAAAAACCGATTGTAACACCTGATAAGGGTAAGGTCGGGGACAAAAGCAATTCCGTAAAAGATCCCGGAAACGCTTCAGAACGCCCTGATAGCCTTGTTATATATTTTTCAAGGACAGGCGAACAATACACTGTCGGAACCATTGAAGAGGGAAACACGGCGATTATCGCAAAAATGATAGCAAAGAAAACCGGTGCGGATATTTTTGAAGTCTTACCGGAGAAGGACAACTATCCCCGCACATACAATGCTTTAACCGATTATGCAAAAAAAGAACAAAACGAAAAAGCAAGGCCTGCTTACAAAGGTACATTACCAAATCTGGAACAATACTCCACAATCTACATAGGGGCTCCGGTATGGTGGGGAGACTGGCCTATGATTATGTACACCGTTTTTGAAAGCAACAATTTTACGAATAAAAATCTGGTACCGTTTTGCACTCACGAAGGCAGCGGGCTTTCGGGTTTTGACAGAAAACTGAAGAACTCCGCAAAGGGAGCGAAAATCCTCAAAGGACTTGCAATACGCGGAGGAGATGCGCAAAACAACAGAGCGAAGTCGGAAAAAGCCGTGGACGAATGGTTAAAATCAATTGGAAACTAACCGTTGGGTCCGGAATATCGCTTTGATGCCTAGAGACGGCAACAGCTAATTATTGCCGACGGATAAACAAATATGTGCCAGAGCCACGCCAAAAACATTCTGCGAAGGTTCAAAACAAAACAAATATTAAAAAAAACAGGAAAATCTCTAGTTTTCCAGCAAAAAACACAGGAGACCAAAGTTTCAAGTCCAGACCCAATGTTTTGCGGCCAACCGGACTTGGTTTTGCCTACCGGTAGTCCGGCAAAACCCGCCTCCGCTGCCGTTCCT
>CAMKAB010000135.1 GCA_946410375.1 uncultured Spirochaetaceae bacterium | reverse complement strand
TTTTTGATGTGCAAACAGGCGACATGCTACAAGGAGATCTGCTTAATCAGGCAAGTTAATCAGGCAAGACCCCGCAACAGCAGATTCTTTATCTGTTGGAACAGGTTTATGGATCTTCCGGCCGATCATATTTACAAATATGGAAAAGAAATTTAAAACATTGCTGAAATGACTGCGCTCTTATGTTATACTTCTGTTCGAAAAGCGTTACAGTTATTGTAACGGTTTTGTCACAGATAAGGTATTAACTGTTTTGTCAAAGACAAACGCAACAACAAACGGAGAGCAACATGACGCACATAACATTATTTCCCGGAGACGGAATCGGACCTGAAATTTCAGCCGAATTTAAGAGGATTATCTCAGCCCTTGCCGCCCCGATCACCTTTGATGAATACCTCATTGGAGAAAGGGCCTTCGAAAAATACGGCGTTCTCATACCGGAAGAGGCGATTAACTCGGTAAAACAAAACAAAACAGCCCTCAAAGCGCCCGTTACAACGCCCGTAGGAAAAGGTTTCAAGAGCGTGAATGTTCAACTCCGCACCATTTTCGATCTTTACATTAACCTTCGTCCCGCTAAAACGCTTCCCGGAGTCCCGGGCAGATACGCGGACGTTGATATTGTAACATTCAGAGAAAACACGGAAGACCTCTACATCGGTGATGAGTACGAAATAGAAGACGGCTTTATCGCCCGTAAAAAAATCACCAAAACGGCGTCCGAACGGATAATCAGAGCGGCTTTCGAATATGCAAAAGCGCACAACAGACATACGCTCACCTGCGTTCACAAAGCGAATATCTTAAAGAAGACCGACGGCTTGTTCCTGGAAACATTCAATCGGATTGCTCCGGAATATCCCGAAATTGAAGCGAACAACAGAATAATAGACAACATGTGCATGCAGCTTGTAACCTGTCCGTCATTATACGATGTTCTCGTTGCCCCTAACCTGTACGGCGATATCATCACGGACCTGATTGCAGGACTTGTTGGCGGACTCGGAATGGCACCTGCGGCAAACATCGGGCATGATATTGCAATCTTTGAAGCGGTTCACGGAAGCGCCCCGGATATTGCGGGCCTCGGCATTGCAAACCCTACGGCGTTCTTCTTATCCGGCGCGCTTATGCTGGAACACATCGGGCTCGAGAAAGAAGCCGAAAAGCTGAGATCGGCAATTGAAGAAGTTTTAAAAGAAGGGAAAACCCTTCCGAAAGACCTGGGCGGCAACGCCGGCACGAAAGAGTATACGGATGCGGTGATATCGCGGCTATAAACGCGCACGGAAAAACGTAAAAGCAATCCCGGAGCGGAAGCCATCAGACGTGATAGCGCGGCTATAAACGCGCAAAAAAAGACGCTACGGCTGTTTGCAATCCGCTTATGCGGTGATAGCGCGGCTATAAACGCGCACTGAAAACACGCCGGATTCTCCTGCAGAACAACAAAGTGCGCAAACAAAGTGATTGCACGCCTTTAATCATGCACAGCGAACAGACGTAAGCCTCCCGCAAAATAACAGACAAAACTCCTCCCCGTATGGAAAAAAAAGCGAATAAATTGTACTCTTAGAGAAGCCTGCCCGCACGGCGGGAATGATGAGGAATTTTCTAAAACGTTTTAAAAAATTCCTCATTGATAATTACAGGAGAGAAGCGTGGTTATTACAGATTTTTTGGAAAGAAACGCCCGTTTGAACGGAATGGATCCGGCGCTTGTTGAGATCAGCCCTTCTGAACACAGAGATAAAGCGGTTACATGGCGAGAAGCCAGTCTTATTGAAAGCGCCAACCCGGACAGCCCGTACAGACGGGAAATCAGCTGGAAAGATTTTGATCGTCAGGCAAACAGATTTGCAAATCTTCTTCTAAGCAGAGGCGTAAAAAAAGAAACTAAAGTCGGAATCCTTATGATGAACTGTTTGGAGTTTTTACCGATTTACTTCGGAATTCTCAAAGCAGGTTGCATTGTCGTACCGATGAACTACCGCTACAGCAGCGATGAAATCAGATATTGCCTGGACCTTGCAGACATAGAAATACTTGTTTTCGGACCGGAATTCACCGAACGTATGGACGCAATCAAGGACAGCATCCCTCGTATTCATACCATGTTTTACGTGGGGAAAAAAGGCCCCGATTACACTCAGGATTGCATGCATCTCATGAGTTTTTGTTCCTCTTCCGCACCTCCTATAGCGCTGGATGAAGATGATCTCGCAGCAATTTATTTTTCAAGCGGTACCACAGGTTTTCCTAAAGCGATTTTACATCGCCATAAAGCGTTGTACTGTTCATGCCTTACGGAACAAAAGCATCACGGGCAGAGAAAAGATGATGTGTTCCTCTGCATTCCTCCACTTTACCACACCGGAGCGAAAATGCACTGGTTCGGATCTCTCATGACCGGCGGTAAGGCGGTTCTTCTCCGCGGCACAAAGCCTGAATGGATTTTCAGAGCCATAACCGAGGAAAAATGCACAATAGTCTGGCTTTTGGTACCATGGGTACAGGATATCCTGGATCATATTGATAACGGCAGTTTAAACCTGAACGACTATCTTTTAGAACAATGGAGGCTTTTACACATAGGCGCTCAGCCGGTGCCGCCGAGCCTTATTAAAAGATGGCTCAAAGTATTCCCTCATCATCAATACGACACGAACTACGGACTCTCCGAGTCCCTCGGACCGGGTTGTGTGCATCTGGGAGTTGATAATATCAACAAAGTCGGCGCAATAGGAAAAGCGGGCTACCTTTGGGAAACAAAAATAATCGGAGAGAACGGAGAACCGGTTAAAAAAGGCGAGGTTGGAGAACTTGCCGTTAAAGGTCCGGGCGTTATGCTCTGCTACTACAAAAACCGGGAAGCAACCGATGAAATTCTCAAGGAGGACGGATGGCTGTACACCGGTGATATGGCAAAAGAGGATGAGGACGGCTTTATTTATCTTGTTGACCGTAAAAAAGATGTTATTATTACCGGTGGTGAAAATCTTTATCCGGTACAGATTGAAGATTATCTCCGCGCCTCTGACAAGATAAAAGATGTTGCCGTTATCGGGCTTCCTGATAAGAGACTCGGAGAAATAGCCTGTGCGATTATTGAAGTGAAAGAAGGCATGACAATGACGGAAGATGAGGTTAACGACTTCTGCCTTGACCTGCCCCGTTATAAACGTCCCCGCAAGATCATTTTCGCCGAAGTGCCCAGAAACCCTACCGGTAAGATTGAAAAACCGGTTCTTCGCGAGCGATATTGCGGCAAGAGACTGGTTGAAGCGCAGATTACCGGCTGATTTTAAAAGGCGTGGTGCGTAGCGCTCTCATACGGAAACGCAAACACTGCCGGATAACAATCAGACAGAATCGCCCCGTTAGAGAGCGTAGCGCTCTCATACGGAGACGCAAACACTGTTCTTTAAAAAGGCGACACGCTCAAAGGCGCAGTACGCCGCCCGAAAAACGGGACATGCCTTAAATCGCCGGCTGATTTCGACGCTTTTACATCGGAAGACGCGAACATAACGGCTTAATAACGGCTTAAAACAAGATGTGCAGACCAAACCGGAGGGCAGGCGCCCTCAAACGCACAGTAAGGATTGACTATGGATAAAATGATGTTAGGAAACGAAGCATTCGCACGCGGACTTTGGGAAGCGGGATGCGGGTTTATCTCTTCCTACCCGGGCACTCCCAGTACGGAAATAACCGAGTTCGGAGCAAAATACAAAGAAATCTATGCGGAATGGGCACCGAACGAAAAAGTCGCGCTGGAAGCGGCTTTCGGAGCGACTCTTGCGGGTGTCCGCTCGTTTTGCGGAATGAAACACGTCGGACTGAACGTGTGT
>CAMKAB010000134.1 GCA_946410375.1 uncultured Spirochaetaceae bacterium | reverse complement strand
AACGACGCTCTCGACAAGCTTTACCAAAAGCCGTCGGGACAGGCCGAAAACACAGAATCCCCATTCGGAGCGGAAAAAGACGCTTCCAATAAACCATCGGAAAAAGCGGATAAACAGTCTTTCGCACTCAAAGCAAATGACAGCTTCCCCGCTTCTCAAAACCGAAAATCCGAAGAACATGCGAACACCGCCACACAAGCGAGCACCGCCGCACAAGCGAACACTGCCACACAAACTAACGCTGCCGCACAAGCTAACGCCGCAGCACAAGCTAACACTGCCGAACAAGCTAACTCTGCCGAACAAACTAACGCCGCACAAGCGAATCAGGAAGAAAGCCCTTCTCCCGGTTTGCACGCAAACACCGGCGAGAGAGGTCCGAACGGAAAAGATCGAGACTTTTCTCTTAAACTTTCAGAGAAAACCGTAATCAGAGAAATAAAACAAAAAGACATCTGGTCTTTTGACGTTTCCCTGCCGCAGAAAATCCGAACGTTCATGAACGAAATGAATACGCCCTATGCAATATACCTGAAAAACGGCGACTTTTTCACGGCATACTACTATACACCCAGCATGTCTCTTTCCATTCCTGCAAAATACCTGAAGCTGTTTTCACAAGACAACATAGAAATAAATGTTAACGGAGAGAACCTCCTTTATTTTATGACAAACGACGAAAAGGCTCTCGACCGAAAACTATCCGAAACCAAACTCATCATACCGACAGAGAAAGACTGGCTTAATAATACGGCATTGCATAAAAATGTCATAGACAAAATGTCCGCCCTCGGAGCGGTTTATTCCGTATTCATTCATAACGGTCTTGTGTTTGCAAACAAATACTTAGACGGTAAGATTCCCGGATTTTGCAATGTCAGCGTATTAACAGAAATATATTCGCAAAAGGTCAAACTCGGTTTCCTCACAAATATTCTCAAAAATGAGGACATTGTCCTGTGTAAAAAAATCTTTAACAATGAAAAGACAATTAACACACCTCTTCTTAATTCATGGACTCCGCTTATGATCGCCGTAATGTACAATTCAAAGACCATCGTAAAATTACTCATTGAAAACGGAGCGGATATAAATGCGCAAAGCCAAAAAGACGGGCTCACCGCCTTGATGATCGCTTCCGGCAACGGTTTTAAGGAAATTGTCGAATTACTCATATCATGCGGTGCGGACACCGGCATCCGCGCGAAAAACGGATGGACCGCTCTTCTACACGCTCTCTCGCGCAATTACGACGACATTGCCGAACTTCTCAAAGAAAAAGAAAAAATTGAAATTCCTGAACTGAATTACAAAAATATGACTTTTAACGAAATTCTTTCCTCCTTCATTTATAAATTCATAAACAAGGATAACAAAAAACCAAGCGATATTTATAAAACAAATTTAAAGGGCTTCATGAGCAAGCAGACTTTCTCGAAAATCAGAAGCAGCGTCAGTCGACCGTCAAAAAAGAACGTCATTCTTCTTGCGTTGGGAATGGAATTATCGCTCAAAGAAGCCGAAATACTCCTCCAAAGCGCCGGTTATATTCTCTCGGATAAAGATGAGGCGGATAAAATCATAAAAAAGCACCTGAAAAAGAACTCATACGACATTTACAAAATTGATGCGGAGCTGTACGAAAATACAAAAAATACGCTTTCCCCGAAATTACGCCGATAACAATCGGACGCGGTAATTTCCCCGTAATACGCTATTTCACCCAGGCGCAAACTGACAGGACACGCCGATAACAACAGACCGCGGTATTTTCCCCGTAATATCCCGTGGAAACATTTCCCAGCGAATCAAAAACAAACCCGCTTCTTTCCGTAATCCCGGATAAGACATTACAAAAACCCCCGAAGCTGTTCGCCTCGGGGGTTTTGCATTTCACGTCTAACAAGGCGCTCATACCTGCACAAGTCGTCGAATTCACGTCGTATTCACACCGAACTATGCCGTTTTACGCCTATATCGCACTTCCGCTCACACTCTCTTGTACTCTTTTGTCGCTTTCTTAATCGTGCTTTCAATCTCGCTTACAGGAATCCTCATCTGTTCCATTGAATCGCGGAACCGAAGAGTTACGGTATTATCCTTTAAGGTATCGTAATCCACAGTAATGCAGTACGGAGTACCGATTTCGTCCTGTCTTCTGTACCTGCGTCCGATAGCGCCGCTCGTATCAAAGTCCGTTACAAACTCCTCTCTGAGAGAATGCTCCAAGTCGGAAGCATATTCCGCAAGACCGTCTTTCTTAACAAGAGGAAGAACCGCCACCATCACCGGCGCCACATTCGGGTGGAAATGAAGCACGGTACGCACATCTTCCTTCCCGTCCTCTCCTTTCAGAACCTCTTCCTCGTAAGCATCAGAGAGAGCCATAAGCACGTTTCTGGTAAGTCCCGCACTTGTCTCAACAACATACGGAATGTACTTTTGGTTTGTTTCAGGATCAAGGTACGTCATTTCCTTACCGCTAAACTTCTGATGCTGCGTTAAGTCGTAATCGGTACGGCTGTGAATACCCTCCAGTTCCTGCCAACCCATAGGGAAATAGAACTGAATATCGTACGCATCCTTTGCATAGAACGCGAGTTCATCCGGTCCGTGCTGGTGCCAACGCAATGCTTCTTTGCGAATACCGACCTTATCCGTGTAGAAATTGAATCTCTGTTCTCTCCAGTACGGGAACCATTCATCTTCCGTACCCGGCTTACAGAAGAACTGCATCTCCATCTGCTCAAACTCACAGGAACGGAAAATAAAGTTCTTAGTGGTAATCTCGTTTCTGAAGCTCTTCCCCACCTGAGCGATGCCGAACGGAATTTTCACACGGCTGGATGATACCACGTTCTTAAAGTCAACATAAATTCCCTGAGCTGTTTCAGGACGCAAATAAATGGTTGACGCCGCATCCGCATTCGCTCCGATATGAGTCTGGAACATAAGATTGAAATTCCTCGGCGTTGTGAAAGATCCTCTGGTTCCGCACACGGGGCACGGAGCGTTCAAATCAATCTGATCCGCTCTGAAACGGCTCTTACACTGCTTACAGTCCACCATAGGGTCGGTGAAATTGCTCACATGTCCGCTCGCTTCCCAAACCTTCGCATGCATCAAGATGGATGCGTCCAATCCCACGATATTATCGTGGAGCTGAGTCATCTCTTTCCACCACAGGTCTCTGAGGTTGTTCTTCAAACGCACACCCATAGGTCCGTAGTCGTATGCTCCATTCAGTCCTCCGTATATTTCGCTTGACTGAAATATGAATCCTCTTCTTCTGCAAAGAGAAACTATTTTATCCATTGTAACTTTGTTTTTTTCGTTGTTTTCTGCCATATCCGTCTCCCAAAATGACTTTTACAGTACTCTTTTCACTCATTCTAGCAATAAAGGGCAAAAAGATAAACCCGAAAGGATTTCCGCCCTGATTACGCCCTTTTTATATTCTGTTCTACAGTTCCGCGGTGTTTATGCTCTGTTTACACCTGTCTATGTCCGATTCGACCCGGTTTATACGCACATAAGCCTGTTTAATCAGTTCGCGCTCTTCTCCAGCAATGCGATTGCGTCTTCAATTCTTTTAAAACTCTCTTCCGCTCCGAGAAGCTTAATACAACTGAAAGGCGGCGGAGACACTTTAAGACGCGTAACGGCAGCACGCAGAGGATTGAAAACTCCGGCGTTTTTAATTCCGAGTTCGGAAGCGATGCCGCATAAATCATTCTGCATCTCATCTTCTCCCTTACCGGCGGGAAGCGCTTTTTTCAAGTATTCATACACCGTTTTGAGGCTTTTCACAGTGCCCGGGGCATCCATTTTTTTCGGAATCAGAATGCTTGCATCCGAAACAGGTTCGGAAT
>CAMKAB010000133.1 GCA_946410375.1 uncultured Spirochaetaceae bacterium | reverse complement strand
AAATCCAACAAAATATCCGAACTCTCATCTCACGTTTGGGACAGCTGGGCGGACGAAAACGGCACCATAGGAAAAGCGTACGGCTACCAGCTCTCCGTTAAACATAAATATAAAGAAGGAATGTTTGATCAGGTAGACCGCGTTTTATACGACCTGAAACACAATCCGCAAAGCAGAAGAATACTTACCAACATTTACACACACGCAGACCTCTCAGAAATGATGCTCTATCCGTGCGCGTACTCCATGACATTCAACGTAAGCGGACGCACCTTGAACTGCATTTTAAACCAGCGCAGTCAGGACATGCTTACTGCGAACAACTGGAATGTTGCGCAATACGCCGTTCTGCAACATATGTTCGCTCAAGCGTCCGGACTTGAAGCGGGCGAACTTGTTCACGTTATCGCCGATGCCCACATATACGACAGACACATTCCTATCGTAAAAGAAATAATAGAACAGGAACAGTTCCCAGCTCCTAAATTCAGCATAAATCCTGATATTACAGACTTTTACGCCTTTACAAAAAACGATTTCAAACTGGATGGCTACGTATGCAACCCGAAGAAATACGACATTCCGGTGGCTATCTGACTCCGGCTTAGAAATAGCAAAACAATACGAAAGCGAACAGCCGGCACCATAAAAAAGCGAAACAAACACACTTATATTTCTTTACACCACAAGGAGTTTTTATGCAAGCAATCCTACACTGTGATAAAAATTGGGGCATTGGAAAAAAGAACGACCTTATGTTCCGCTTACCGAAAGATATGGCGTTTTTCAGACAGCAAACCCTCGGCAAAGTTGTCGTAATGGGCTCAAACACCCTCCTTTCCTTTCCCGACGGAAAACCTCTGAAAAAAAGAACGAATATCGTTCTCTGGCCCGGAGGAGACAAGGGAAAAGCGCAAAAAGAGGGGTATATCCTCGCTGAAAATCTTAATGAGCTTTTTTCGGAAATAAAAAAATACACGAAAGATGATATTTTCATCATAGGAGGAGCGATGATGTATCACACAATGCTCCCCTACTGCGAAAAAGTTCTTTTAACAAAAGTGGATGCGGACGGGAAAGCGGAAGTCTTTTTTGACAATTTAGACATGCTCCCCAACTGGCATCAAACGGATGAAAGCGCTCCGGAAGACGACAACGGCTACACAATCCGTTTCACTACATACGTAAATGATTCCGTAAAACCGTTCTGAACAAGATCCGCTTCAAAAGCGGACACATTATTAAATTCCATAAGAAGCTGTAAATTATTTTGCATAAAAACGTTATTCATCGCACCATGAGACATTTTATATCTAATTTATCTCAATGAGCTCCATCACCATCTTATCAAGAATAACCTTCTGCAAAAAAGTTCCCGTTTCCTTTATCTCAATATCATACGAAGAAAGCAGAGACAACGCCTTATTCAAACCCAAAAGACTGTAGTTATTCACCGTATTTCTGTAAATTTCCTTATCTTTCGGCATTCTTATCGGGCGGTCCGAATCAAAAAACTTCATGGAAAACGCCGAATCCAAACTGTTTCCCTGCGACATCAGTTTCTTTAGCGAAAGCGCACGGCGAAAATAAAGAGCGATACGAGAAGGAAGTACCGCTTCCAAGCCCGCAGTTTCAGATAAATTAAGCAACGCACCCAAACATCCCATTGCGCCTTCCAGGTCTTTTTTAACAATATATCCGAACAACGTAAACGGTGTTTCTTCCTTCGTGTGAGCAAGGAACGATTCCACATCGGCTTCGTCAAGAATCGTTCTGTTCTGACCTTTTACATAAAGAATCAATCCGTTACATACGCTTTCAAACTCGCTGATATTGTTATCAACACGCTCAATTATCTCCTCAACAGCTTCCGCCGATACGCCTAATCCGTTACGCCTGAAAAAATTGCGAATCCATTCGTTCTTTTTGCTTTCAAACAGTTCGTAAAATTTCAGAACGTTAGCGGACTTCACCGCGGACATTATCTGCGCGTTTATATAAAGCTCCGGACTTTCCAAAAGAAAAGTGACATCGCTTGAAGGATTTTTTATATAACTCACAACGGGTTCGATTTTCTGCTTTGTTTTCAGCTCTTCCGCACCATATAAAATCACAACTTTCTGTTCTTCAAAAAGCCCTGAATTTCCGAGCGAAGCATACAATTCACTCTCGTAATCATCAAAAGCATAAAACTTCAAAACGGAACATTGCGGAATCGAATTAATTGTTTTGTTAATGAAATCCTCTTTCAAGCCCTTCTCAGGACCCAAAAGAAGGAATGTATCGCCCATTGAAAATAAATCTCTCTATGGAAGAGTTTTCCCGCCCGTTATTGCAAACGTCTGCAAATGTTCCGGCAATAACCCGGCGGAAGATGCCTCATCAGAATCTTTTAATTACCAAAATCAACTTTCCCTGAATATCGCAGTGAGACGAAATAATGCTGTTATACGCGGAATTAGCCGGTCTTAATTCGTATTTTTCGCCGTTCCTGAAGAAATGCTTAAGCGTTAAACCGTATGTCTCGTCATCTCCGATACTCGCCACGACAATCTGTCCGTTCTCCGCATTCTTTGTTTTCAGAACAATCGCAATATCTCCGTCGTTAATGCCGTCCTCAATCATGCTGTCGCCGTTTACTCTCAAAGCGAAAACAGCATCCACATCCGAAATTCCCAACAAGGACTGAGGCAGGGAAACGTAGCCGTCGTATGTTTCCTCCGAAAGAATCGGCACTCCGGCTGCAGTTACCCCGAGCATAGGTACATTGACTATAGCTGCGGCATCCATAGAACCGGATCTTTTTAATAGAGCCATTCCGCGCGGCAAATTATCAGCGGTGCGAATGATATTCTTCTTTTTTAAAGCGGTCATATGATCGTACGCAGCCTTTGGAGAAAATCCGAAATGGTCCGCAATGTTTCTCACGCTCGGTGCATAACCATTTGAATCCATGTAATTTTCAATAAACTGAGCAACTTCTTTTTGCCTCTGGGTTAACTCTTTCATGCAAAAATCCTCCGTATTTTCTTTTAATAGAAGAACTTTCAAAACAACAACTAAAAAAAGGAGATTTGAAAATCAATCTATACATTTACATTTTAACAATAACACATTTACTACTATTTGTTAAGAGAAATTTGAAAATTTTTCTGTTTTTCTTGATTTTCTACGTTTTCAGCCGTAAATTCGAGCTTCTCAGTACTCCGCGTCCTCCGTCAAAGTTCCGAGAAAATTTCAAAAGAGCTTCTATGCAAAGTTTATTAAACAATTTTGTACATTTTTGTAAAAAAGACATTCTACATGTGTCAAATGCAACATAGTTTTGTATTCCATAAAAACAATATGGCAAAAGTTTTCTTTAATTTTACACTACATTATTTAGAAAATTTCATCTTAAAACACTGAGTCCTGTTCGTCCTGAACGGAAGAGGCGTTTTTAAAATCATAATCTAAGATCAATAAGCCGTCTCCGTAATGCGAAATATCGTTTAAGGCTTTGCATTGCAGGCTGATGCCAATCAAATTGTCTTGAAGATCTGAATCGCCTCCCCAGACAGCGTAAAGCTCCCTGGCACCATCCTGCAGGGCCATCATCCAATAACTATCGTCTTTCATGTAAGAACCTCGGTCTATTCTGTCAAAAATCTCAGGCTCGCCATATGTTTTCGATATTCTATCCTTAAAGTTCTCAAAAGCATTTTTAAGTTCTGTTCCGTAATCATTACAAGCGATAAAATCAGATATAGCACGAATTCCGTAAAGTCCGACTTTTTCATTCACATACACTGCGTAAACTGTAAAAAGCGGGTGGCTTTTTTTAGGAGTTACAAAATAAATGTCGTCTTTGTTGTGTTCGGCTCTTCCAATGCACTCTTTT
>CAMKAB010000132.1 GCA_946410375.1 uncultured Spirochaetaceae bacterium | reverse complement strand
ATTCTTGACTCAAAACTGAAAATCATCATGAAGAACCTCACGGATTTTCAGATTGAACATTTCGGAGCCGTGAAACTCGGAATAGGAATGAAACAATCGCTTAAAGAGCAGCATATTTCCTACAAAACCGCTCAGCTTGTTATAAATAACACACCTTCCGACAAAATCAGCATGTTGCAGATACTCTTTGATAAACTGGATTTGGAAATACTCATAGGAGAAGTGTCGGAAGAAGGAAAAAAAATTTTCATACAGAAAACAATATCCGCTTTAACGTTCGGAGAACAATACATACTTAAGGTTTATTACGAAAATGATATGTCTTTGAAGAACACATGCGCAATTTTGAATATGCACCAGAATACGTTGCAATACAAATTGAATAAGATTTCAGAGAAGTGCGGGTATAATCCGAGGAGTTTTAAGGACGGCGCAGTTCTGTATATTGCAACGCGCCTTGCAAATCGCGGGGATATATAATTCTTTATAATTCATAAAGACATGAAAAACGACCGGAAAAAGGAACCGCCTGAGGTTTAACGCCGAAGGCGCCATCGCTTCTCTTCGTATGCCGCGGGCGGTTCATTAATATTGTATCGGATGATATTTCCGTTTACCTGATGAATGCGGTTTTTATTCTGTCTGTCGGGATATCCCTTTCGGTATACTTTTCTTCTGTCTTTCCCAAAGCGATTCCGCAAACAGGCGAGAAACCTTCCGGTAAGTTGAGCTCTTTAACAAGTTCAGGCTTTGTGTTCAAACCTGCAACGGCACCCCAAATATGCACTGTTCCGAGTCCGAGTTCAACCGCTTCGAGAGACATGTTCTCCACAATGCATGAGCAGTTGGAAATAGGGCTCTTATCTTTCGGGGTTCCCGTTATCAGAGAGGATACGAGAATCAGAACCGGAGCGCCGTACAGCGGGTGAGCAGACGGATCTCCGAAAAATTCCGCTGCGGTTTTATCTATTTTACCCAGCATTTCTTTGTTCGTGATAACGGTTAAATGCACCGTATCGTATTTCGCATTTCCGACCGGTGCTGCCTGAGCCGCCTTAAGAACTGCGTTCATTTCGGCATCGGATAGACCTTCTCCAGTGTAAGAGCGAACGGAATGTCTTTTGCATATTGCGTCTAATGTATTCATGCTTTTCTCTCCTTAATTGTGTTTTTTTGTTTATTATAATTGAATGAACGTTGAAAAAGCAATTATTTGCATCTGTCGGAATAAAGCGGGAATAATACTGCAATACTATTAAAGCGACGCCGGAAGGAAAAAGGGCTGAAAGAGAAAAATGCTTGAATTCAGCAATAAAATGCCGGAATAATTCATCAGGAAATGTTTTTCTTAAATGAATAACCTGAAAAATTTATATAATTCAGCAAAGGGATTCAGGAATAAAACTTCTCTTCTGATCCTTTAAGACAGACTGTACGGGATGGTTTTAACGGAGTTTATAAGAAAAAAAGTTACTTTGTGGCAAAAGAGTAGTATAATCTTAGCTATGAAACAGATAACACAACAAATTGTAAATGAGGCATTTTCTAAAATGACCCTTTCTCCGAGCGGATTCCGAAAAGTTTTCGCAGTTTCGGGAAATAAAGAGGACAGCACCGACGAGGTCGCAAAAGAGGATCTTTTGATTGTAACAGGGATCACTGAAGCGTTTATTGATAAAATTGAGCTTAAGGAGGGTGATTTCGTTCTTCTTGCTCGGGACGCCCGTCCTACGGGTTCAATTATTTGTGAAACGATATGCAAAATTTTAAAGCGCCGGAAAATACAGGTGTGCTATGCCGGTGTGTGCAGCGCTCCCGAGGCGTTTGCGGAAAGCACTTACGGAGAATACAAGTGCTTTATTTATGTTTCGGCAAGCCATAATCCCGTCGGTTATAACGGAATAAAAGCCGGTTCGAACGGCGCAGTGTTTGAAAGCCGTTTTTGTAAAGAAATAATCAGCGCATTAAAGGACAAAATGAAGAATGTTGAAGCCTTAAAAGAGGTGTATGAAAACGCTTCTTCAGAAGTTTGCATTGAAGACCATGCGTTGAAGCAGGATCTTTTGAACCATTATGCGGATTTTATCGGAAAAACTTTTGATGGCGCGGACAGGGCAGGATTCAAAGCTATAAAAGAGAAAATCAAGAAACTCAATATCGGGGTTGTTGCGGATTTAAACGGAAGCGCACGATGTGTGAGCATAGACAAGTCTTTTTTAACGTCGCTCGGCATAAAAACAGCTTTTATTAACGATACATGCGGAAAAATCGCCCATGGAATAGTTCCTGAAGGGGAAAATCTGGAACCTTGCAAGGAATTGCTGGAAAAAATGCATGCGGAGGATCCTTCGTATATTTTGGGTTACATGCCTGATAACGACGGCGACAGAGGAAACCTCGTGTACATAAATAAAGACGGACATGCGGAAATACTGAAAGCTCAGGAGGTGTTCGCCTTATGCGTTTATTCTCTCCTGTCAGTGTACAAAGATAAAAATCCTGCTGTGGTGGTGAATTGTTGCACCAGCAGAAGAATAGAAGATATTGCCGAACGATTCGGTGCTGAAGTTTACAGAACGGAGGTCGGTGAGCCGAACGTTGTGAGCGCGGCTGAGCTATTGAAGGGAAAAGGCGTTTTCGTTCCGGTTTTGGGGGAGGGGTCTAACGGCGGAAATATCGTGTCCCCTGCAAAGGTCCGCGATCCGCTCAATACTCTTATGTGCATGATGCTTTTGTTAGAGAGAGGACCGGTATATGAGGCGATAGCCTCTCTTCCGAAGTACACAACAACCGATGCATATTTTGAGGATGGCGTTATGCATATTTGGGATATTGATTTTGATAAGTTGAAATATGAGTATATAGATAATTTCAAATGGGAATTTAAGCATAAAAAAGGCGAATTATCCGCTTACGGCATAGAGAAATATCGTATAAGCAGAACCCACGGAATAAAGGAAGACGAAGCAGAACCGTATGCAAGGAACGAAGATATTGAAAATATGAGCCTGGAAGGCTCCGTGAAAGCGTATTTAACGGATAAGAACGATAATTTCATAGCATATATTTGGCTTCGTCCGAGCGGTACGGAACCTCTTTTACGCGTTTTGGTTGACGTAAAAGGTGATGGAGAAAAGGAGCGTAAATTGCATGATATTCTTCTGCAATGGCAAAGGAGCATGATTGAATTTATTGTGAATTACATTAAGACCTAAATAAGAGCGCAACAGTTTTAAAATAGCAGTTTGAAGCAGTTTGAAGCGATAGCACCGGGCCGATTTTGGGACTGATGTTTTCCTGGCGCGGCAATTAAAGTAGCAGAACGCGCGGGATGAACAGCGGATCGAATCAGTGTAATATTATTCGGTAAAAATTGTTATCCGGTAAAGTGTTATCTGATAAAGGTAAAACTTACTTTAAAAACAACCGAGCTGAATTGAGACTATAAAACGGAAACGTATTCGGCTTTTTACCTACCGGTTGGTAAAAATTTTCTGAATAATTTGCGTTTTTTCCCGTTTTACGCTTGTAATTTGTTTTTTTAAAGAGTACATTTCACGAGGAAATTAAATTAAAGGATGTGTTATATGTACGCATTAGTTGAAATTCTTGGAAAGCAGTACAAAGCGGAAGCAGGAAAAGAGATTCAGGTAGATTTAGTAAAAGACACCGAGATCGGAACAGTTCTTACTTACAATTCGGTACTTGCGCTTGTGGATGGGGAATCCGCAAGATTCGGTACGCCTTATGTAGAAGGCGCGAGTGTTGTAGGCACGCTGAAGTCTAACTTTAAGGACGATAAGGTTCGTGTTTACAAGTTCCACAGAAGAAAGGGTTATAGGAAAACTCAGGGTCACAGACAGCAGTATTCTATCCTTTCTATTGATAGCATTAACGCTTAAGGAGGTATGAAATGGCTCATCATAAAGGTGGTGGTTCATCTAAGAACG
>CAMKAB010000131.1 GCA_946410375.1 uncultured Spirochaetaceae bacterium | reverse complement strand
TTCCCAAAAACAAAATAATAAAAAAGAGCGAATAATGCCGTTAAAAGGACGATATACACAGGAGATAGTTTTACATAAGCCGTTAAAACAAGGCTTATCAATGCTATAATAAAAGTCAGCACGCTCTTTATGTTCTTCTTACCCATTGTGATAATAGCATTAAAAATGAGCGAACACACGACAATTCTAATCCCCTGTACCGCTTTTATGTAATACACGTTATCTTTCAACGTACCGAGAGCAAACGCTAAAGCTGAAATAATAAGAAAAGACGGAAAAACTATACCGAACGTAGCCACAATCGCTCCCGTCATCTTTTTTACCTTAAAACCGATAAACGTTGCGGAATTAACAGCTATTATTCCCGGCGTGCACTGCCCTATTGCAAAGTAATTAAGCATTTCATCATCAGTTGCCCAATGATTTTTTTCAACACACTCTTTTTGAAGCATCGGGAGCATCGCCACCCCGCCCCCGAAAGTGAGGAGTCCCACTCTGGCGAAAGACAAAAAGAGATTCAAATACGAGTTCTTATTTATCATAACAGGTCCTTCTTTAATCAAATCATAATCTTAATCTTATTCAGTCGTTTTTTTGCGGGAACCGCACCGCCATAATCGCCCGCAACGTATCCGGAATTAAGGCCAAGCGTTTACCGCCCCAAAAATCCGATTCAAACCCGGGCAATACAAAGGTTTAACGTATATGGTGTTTAAGCCGGACGATTTATCACCTGCATGGTGTCCGGTTCAGAGCCAGGCATTATTACAAAGCACCGATACGCAGGAAACCTTTATGCTTCAAATTTCGCAATCTCCAATTGAACGTTTGCATCGCACATTTCGTTGTACGTATTTCCCGCGTGTCCTTTAACCCAATTCCACTCAATCTTAATTGCCCTGTTCAATGAATCAAGCTCAATCCAGTATTCCTGATTTTTTACCGCGTCTCCGCCGGAGGTTCTCCAACCCTTTTTTTTCCAGTTGAAAATCCACGAAGTAATACCGTTCTTAACGTACTGACTATCCGTAAAAAGCTTCACTTTATCAATTCCCGGACCTTCGAAGCTGATTGACTTAAGCCTCAGAACCTCTTTTAAAGCCTCTATCACCGCAGTAAGCTCCATTTTATTATTTGTCGTGAATTTTTCGCCCCCGCTTTGGCTTTTAAATAAGTTTCCCTGCCCGTCCAGCATAGCAAACGCCCATCCGCCGGGACCGGGATTTCCATGACATCCGCCGTCTGTGTAAATCACCGCTTCGTTGCCGCAAAAAACACAGGAAGAATCTCTAACCCCCTGATCCGGATTACCGTTCTTTCCGGAATAATTATTCTTTTCCGAATTATTATCTTTGTTAAGATTTTCCGCGTAGTCGTTATAATCGTCAAATAAACTGTATTCCATACCTGCATTTTACAATTTATAGTGTCTTGACTTCAAGACGATATTATCATCCTGCAAAATGCATTTAAAACAGGAATTTTGCATTTTAAACAGCAGAAAGACTACAAAAAAGAAATCTTAATTAAGCACAGAAGCGGAACCGGTTTTTTCAAAACGAAACATATAAGCCAAAGTCGATTTTATAAAACCTTCTTTAAAACATCGAAAACCCCTTTTCAAAACGCAAAACGCATAACACGCATCCGCCTGAAAATTCATTTATCTTGACTTCAACAAGTGATTAAAACTAATATTTTACGCAATGAGGAAAAAATTCTTAATTATACCGATAGTCTTATTTCTTTCTGTTTTCACCCTGTTCGGCAGAGCCGGAAAAGAACAAATATCCGAAAAAACCAACCCTGCCGAATTGCAAAAAAACTCCGTAATATCTCTCGCCCCGAATATCACCGAAATAATCATTGCTCTCGGAGGTGAGCATTTGCTCGGCGGCGTATGTGAAGAATGTTTTTCCCTATCGGAAAATAAAGCCCCTAAACAGGTTTCGATTCAAGCCAATACAGCAGATAACATCGTAAACATCGGAAGCCCTGTGACGCCGAACCTTGAAAGAATCATATCCCTGCGTCCCTCCCTCGTGTTTGCCTCTTCCTTAACGCAAAACTCCTTTTTAAACTCTCTGCAAAAAAGAAACATCAAAACATTACAATACAATAAACTAAACTCCATTTCAGACATATACCACACGATTCTCGGCATCGGGAAAGCCATAGGGAAAACATCAGAAGCGGAGCGCTTCGTAAGCAACATGGAAGCTCGCATAAACGAGTATAAATCAAAAACAGCTTCTATCCGGAAACCTAAAACAGCAGTATACATCATAGGTCTTTCCTCAAACGGATTGCTCTACGCCGCAACACCCGACACATACATTGATGAAATTATAACCTCAGCAGGACTGATAAACGCAGCAAAAGGTTCATTTTGGACGACAAACATTGAAGAAATGCTTATTGCGAACCCTGATTTCATTTTCATAGCGGACAACAGCTCCCCGGAATACCTGAAAACCGTCTTAAAAACCACAACGCCATACTCTGAACTTTCAGGAGAAATCATAGCTGTTAATGCGAATAATATTGAGCGACCGGGAATAAATATTTATAAAGCGGTAGAAGAAATGTATAATAAAGCATACCGGACGAACAATCATTAAGACAATCGCTTAAAAAGCAAAGACATACATATCCAAAAACACGCAATAATCATTTATGAATAAAAGAATTACACTTATAATAACACTCTCATTTCTACTTCTTATTCTCCTTTTTGCCACTCTTCTGTTCGGTTCTGTTCGGCTCAATTTCGGAAACCTCAATGAAAGTGAAAAATACATTTTATACAAACTCAGACTGCCCCGTTTTATAAACGCCTTATGTACCGGAGGCATACTCGCCTTAAGCGGACTGATATTCCAATGCGTATTCAAGAACATAATGGCGGACTCTTATGTTCTCGGAGTTTCAAGCGCGGCATCCGCATTCGCAGTATTTACATTATTGATTCCTTTTACCCGGACTTTTTTCAGCACATCGTTTTTCTCAATCATCGGTTCGGTAGTCTCTATATCGCTTTTAATCCTTTTAACAAAAGGAAATACAGAGAAACTTCTGCTTTCCGGAATAACCCTTAATTTCTTCTTCAGCGCATTATCAAGCATACTCTTGTACCTCTCCGAGGACGGAATAAACAAAATTTTCTTTTGGACTATGGGAAGTTTCTCCGCTTCAACACCTTTGCAAAGCATTGTGATTTTTATTCTTTTTTTACTGTTATTCTTTATTACTCAAATAAATGCAAGAAAAATGAATATCTTGTTACTGGACGATGAAACAGCACTTTCAAGCGGAATATCAATCAAAAACACAAAAACGTTTCTGCTCCTTGCAGCATCAATTTGCACAGCCGTTTGCGTCTCGTTTTTCGGAGTAATCGGATTTGTCGGCCTGATGTCGGCAAATATCATACGTCGCGTAACAGGCTCCGACCACCGCGCTTTAACGCTTCCCGCAATGCTTTTCGGAGGAGTTATCACCGTTTTCTCGGATTTCATTTCCCATATGATAGTGCGTCCGTCCGAAATACCCGTGGGACTCGTAACGGCAATCTCAGGCTCAATCGCATTCGTAACAATTATTCGTAAAAGGAAAACAAACTATGAATAACGCCGTTGAAATAAAAAATCTGACTTGCGAATATAAAGGGAGAACCATACTTGAAAACATTTCCGTGAGTATTCCGGGCTCCTCTATAACAGCCATCCTCGGTGAGAACGGAGCGGGAAAAAGCACTCTTTTTAAATATCTCATAAAAGAAAAACAATGTCCTCCCGGGCGTATTTTTATTCAAAACAAAGACATAACGGCTTACACTCAAAAAGCTTTAGCTGCAAAAATAAGTCTTCTCAATCAGAGAACGTCCTGCGCCGGAGATTTCACCGTAAAGGAGCTTGTTTCGCTCGGAGATTACGTGCACGACACTCAAATTCTAAAGAAGATGAATTCTCCACAAAATAC
>CAMKAB010000130.1 GCA_946410375.1 uncultured Spirochaetaceae bacterium | reverse complement strand
CAAAGAAACACCTTATGTCCGTTCTCGCGCGCCTTGCGAATCGCAATAAGGGCGCTTTCGGGAGGTACGTTGCTTCCCGCCACGGTGAGTGTTCCGTCAATATCCAAAAAAATAATCTTTCCCATACGTTCCTCCTATTCCGTTTTCAAGAACACGAAACTCTTCCGCTCAATCACGACAAACGGTTCTTTCGAACGCCTACCGGTGCATAAATCGGTATGCTCGCCCCCTTCCAAAATCCACACGGAGCGTTCTTCATCGGAAAAATTAAAGTAAGCCAGAATTTCTTCTCCCCCGTACCTGCGCCTTATCCCTATCACGTTCACATCGCCTGTTTTTATAAGGCTTGTGCTCGCACCGGAATCAAACGCGTCGTTTTTCTCCCATATTTCCCGGATTTTCTTTATTCCCTGAAACACTTCGTACTGAACAGTTCCTTCCGTATTCCGCAAATTAGCCTTATTCCAATCGAAATCTCCGCGGTGGAGGTATCGGCTATCCTCCGCTTTGAGAGGATTCGCATGATACGAATAATCATTAAGCTGTCCCACTTCGTCTCCGCTGTAAATAACCGGAATACCGGAGAGCGTGAACATGAATGCGTGGAGCATGATATCAAAACTCACAGCCTTATTCATCGCGTCCTCATCTCCGCTCACCAGAGCCTCTTCTATTCCGCAGAGAGAAGCGGTGGTTCCGCAAAGCCGCGCGTCTCCAAGCCTCGGATCGTTGTTGTACAGCTCTCCCCGAGCATAACTTCCGTTGTAATTGCCGGTAAGAAAATCATTCAGGAACCTCTTATGGGGGATTTCCTCCTGTCCGAAGCGCCGGAGATAATCATAATCAAGCCCCCAGCCTATGTCGTCGTGGCAGCGCAGATAATTAAGAAAAGCATACTCTTTCGGCAAGGCGAACACCTGCTCCAGCTGATGAGACAACAAGCGGACATCGCCCGTTGCAACGGTATGCCAAATAGTCGCCATTGTGGTTACGTTGTATAAAAGATGGCACTCGGGACGCTCAACAGACCCGAAATACGGCACGACCTTGCTCGGCTCCATAACAACTTCTCCGAGAAGAAGCGTTCCCGGGCACACAATCCCGCACACAATTCGCATAAGCCTTACAAGCGCATGCACCTGAGGCAGGTTCCGGCAATTCGTTCCGAGCTCCTTCCAAATATAAGGAACGGCATCAAGGCGGATGATATCAACCCCGTTGTTGCACAAATTGAGCATATTGTCCGTCATGTCGTTAAACACAACAGGGTTCGCATAGTTTAAATCCCACTGGTACGGATAAAACGTTGTCATAACAACTTTCCGGGCCTCTTCGCACCATGTGAAATTACCGGGAGCGGTTACGGGGAAAACCTGCGGAACGGTTTTTTCGAATTCGTTCGGTATATCCATATTGTCGTAAAAGAAATATCGATCCTGATACTCTTTTTCTCCCGCCCGCGCTCGACGCGCCCACTCATGGTCCTCGCTGGTATGGTTCATAACAAAGTCCAAACACACCGAAATGCCGCGCTTATGACAGTCCTCTGTGAGCGTTTTGAGATCTTCCATCGTTCCGAGTTCCTTCTGAACCTTTCTGAAGTTGCTCACCGCATAGCCGCCGTCGCTCCGACCTTCGGGACTTTCCAAAAGAGGCATGAGATGGAGGTAGTTCACCCCGCAATCCTCAATGTAATTGAGCTTGGAGCGCACTCCCGAAAGCGTACCTGCAAACGCGTTTACGTACATCAGCATGCCCACAAGGTTGTGTCCCTTGTACCAATCCGGTTCGGCTTCCCGCGCTCTGTCCGTTTCCTTAAGCGATTCCGGTCGCGCATCATAAGAACGGCGAATCATACCCGTAAAATAATCATACGCCTGCATGTCGCCGTTATACAAGCTTAAGTAAATGCTCCTGAGTTCATCTTCGTAACGGGAAAATCTCCGTTCAAATTCGTTTTTCTGTTTTTTACTGTTTTCCATATCCGTTATACCATTCATATTTGCTGTTCACCCGATGTTTACCGGAATTATTTATTGTTATAATTCTTCTTTTTCATTATTTTCGCGTTTTAGGCACCCTGAGAACAGAAGCTTAAAAAAGCCCGAAAGAAAACCTCGGAAATTGCACGAAAGCCTCGACCCGGCACCTTAAGAACAAGCGTTTCAAAGCATCGCATTGCTTTACGATGTTCGTTCCCGACTTCTCCCGCGGGGAAGAGCCTCCTGTTTCGGGTCGCATTGCGTTACGATGTTCGTTCCAGGCTTTTCCCCGAAACGGGCTCTACGAAACAGGCTCTACGCTCTGCCAAACACGCATTCTAAAAATTCCTCACAGCGCGGAAAGGACTTCCGCCGCCGTGGGCATCGCAGGAATTGCCCCGTGCCTTGAAGCGGTGAGAGACGCCGCCCTGTTTGCAAAGCGCACATATTCGTTCAATTCTTCCGCTGTCAGAGCCTTTATTGAGCCTTTTTCCGCAATCCTGCTCGCAAAAGCTCCGAAGAAAGTATCTCCCGCTCCGTTCGTGTCCGCAACCTTCACCTTGAACCCCGGAACAGTACCTTCCGAAACCGAACTTTCCGCATTTCCGTATCGCCAATAAGCCCCTTTCGATCCGAGCGTTACCAAAACAAGCGAAGGTCCCTTTTCCATTATCGCCTTCGCCGCAGCCGCAGGATCTTCATATCCGGACATCAAAACGGTTTCCTCGTCGCTTATCTTCACAATATCGCAAAGACTGAGACAACCTCGCATTACTTCCTTCGCTTTCTCTTCGCTTTCCCAAATTGCCGGGCGGTAATTCGGATCATACGAAATTACGGCTCCGGCCTCCTTCGCAGCGCGCACAGAATTCAGAACTGCCAGCCGGCATTCCGCACGGGTGAGGCTCACACTCCCGAAATGTAAAAAATCGGTTTTTTTCGCAAAAGACACGGCTTTTTCTTCATCTATGCAGGTGTCCGCACCGGGATTTCTGCAAAACGAAAAACTCCGCTCCCCCGTGCTATCCACCGTTACAACGGCAAGAGTCGTATTCGCTTCTTTAGTAATTTGAAGACCTTTTACATCAACGTTGTTCTTTTCCAGCGTTTCTTTAAGCAAAGAGCCGAAACGGTCGTCCCCCACGCATCCGATAAAAGCGGTTTTCGCCCCGAGCCTTGACGCAGCCACCGCAACATTCGCAGGCGCACCGCCCGGATTCGCCGCAAAAGAGACAATTCCGCCCTCATTCACACCTGTTTGAGTTAAGTCTATAAGCACTTCGCCGATTGTTGTTATTATCATTTTTCATCCTTTGGAAAATTGAGCGCCTCCGCAGTTTTTAAGTTTTCACTTTCCTGTTTCTCAGCGGGGAAATTTTTCCGGCATCTTTCCCTATTTAAGTATTATTGAAAAAAACCTTTACTTCAACTTTATTTTTTTCCGCACACTATAGTTTCGTGCACGTGTGTTCCTTCGCAGAAATGCTATCTCAGCCCGGCCCTTTCCGACAAGCGCTGTTTCCGGTATTTTTGCGCGCTTGTTCCTGATTTAAGACACTCAATATTCATTCTTCCAGCCGAAATTCACCGTCCGAATACGAGTTCAGAGGCTCCGGTTTCATCCCCAAATACAACCACACAGGAGAGCCGAGCGTTACCATCCGAATACGAGTTCAGAAGCTCCTTCAATCGTAATTCTCAATACTCATATTTCCCGCTGAGCGTTACCATCCGAATACGAATTCAGAGGGTCCTTCAATGGTGGCGCTCAATACCCATGTTTCCCGCTGAGCATTACCCCGCGAATACGAGCTCAGAGGCTCATTCAATGATAGCGCTCAATACTCATATTTCCCGCTGAGCGTTACCGTCCTGTCCTGATTCACGCTTGCCCGCAACCTCATCTTGTTTACATTCGCCTCATACGTAAACTCCAAAAGAACCTTCTCCCCCGAAATCTCAAGCCTAGCCCGCTTGTCCTGCAACACAAGAGATAATTTCTTTAACAGCAAATTCCTCTTTTCAATCCTCGTAAACGCAACAT
>CAMKAB010000129.1 GCA_946410375.1 uncultured Spirochaetaceae bacterium | reverse complement strand
TGTTCTTACTGCGCAATTCCCGTAATCAGGGGACCTCTGCGTTCAAGACCGAAAAAAGCGGTTCTGGAGGAAGCAAGACGTCTGGTAAGCACCGGAATCAGGGAAATAAATCTGATTGCTCAGGATCTTGCCGCTTACGGGTATGATTTTGACGGAAAAAGCCATTTTGTTGACCTTCTGACCTCGATTTGCGCTATTGAAGGTGATTTTAAAATCAGAATGTTGTATATTCACCCTGATTGGCTCACTGACGGGATTTTAAACGCGGTAAAGAACGAACCGAAAGTTTTGCATTATTTTGATATTCCTTTCCAGCATGCATCGGAAAAACTGCTTAAAACAATGGGTAGAACCGGAAATCTCGAGTCGTATTCCGCTCTTATTGATAAAATCAGAAAGGAAATACCCGATGCGGTTATCAGAACGACTTTGATGACGGGATACCCCGGGGACAGCGCGGACTGTTACAGGGAAGCGGCGGAGTTCATCAGGCGGTGCAAATTCAACTGGATGGGCTGTTTTGTGTATTCGAGGGAAGAGGATACCAAAGCATATGATTTTATCAGCGAAGAAGAATACTTCGAGCTTGTGAAAAAAGCGAAAAGATGGAAGAAAAATTTGGAAAAAATACAGGAAAAGATTACGGAAGAGGCTCTTCAAAGTTTCGTAGGCGGGGAATACGATGTTCTGATTGAGGAAAATATCGCTGACGAGGATCTTGCAATCGGAAGAATATACGCACAGGCGCCGGAGGTAGACGGACTTACCGTGGTTATGGGACGCGGGATGGTTCCCGGGAATGTTTATCGGTGCAGAATCAGAAAGGTGAACGGCGTGGATCTTGATGCGGTGAAATTGTGATGTTTTTCTGTTTGTTTTTTAACTTTAGCGGATATCGATGTCCGATTGGGACGGGCTGTTTCTGACCGGGAGCAGAAAATATTACTGCACAGAAATGGTAATAACCGATTGCGAGCGGGATTTTCAGGCTGCGAATGTCGATTTCAGGTTGCGGATAGCGATTTCCGGCTTCGGACGTGATAACTGAATGAAAACAGCGTTATTCGGGTGTGTACGGAAGTGTTTTGTAAACGGCGACATTAATAATGTGTGATTGCGGGACGGACTATGGAGAATATGGATGATTTGTTAGCGGGGCTTAACAGCGAACAGAGAGAGGCGGTGGAAATAAACAGCGGTTCACTTCTTGTGTTCGCCGGGGCGGGAAGCGGAAAAACAAGGGTTATAACCACGAAAATCGCTTATGCGATTAAAGTTCTGGGCTATAAGCCTTGGCAAATTCTCGCCGTTACATTCACCAATAAAGCATGCAGAGAGATGAAGGAACGTGTGGAGGCATATATCGGTTCCGATGCTTCAAATGTGGAAATCAGGACCTTTCACTCTTTCGGAGTACGCCTCTTGCGTCGCTACGGAACAAGGGTCGGGCTATCTCCCGATTTTACTATTTACGACGACAAAGATGCTGCGGTGCTTTTGTCCCAGTGCTATCCGAATGTGCCCAAAAAGGAGATTGAAGCGGCGGCGAAGAAGGTTTTGTCATATAAGGATAATATGACCCGTCCTCCGAAGTTTGACACCGCCCTCACGGGGTTTTTTAACGCGTATAATCAGAAACTCTCGGAAACGGGAAACGTCGATTTTGCAGATATGATACTGAAAAGCATTGATTTGCTGTCTCAGAATCCCGATATAAAAGAGCATATTCACGGCAAGTTCAAAATGATACTGGTGGATGAGTATCAGGACTCAAATACGGCGCAGTTCATTCTTCTCAGGGAACTTGTCGGTCCGGAGACTTTTATTTGCGTTGTGGGTGATGATGACCAGAGCATTTATCGTTTCAGGGGGGCTCAGGTTGAAAACATTTTGAATTTTCCGAAGGTTTTTTCCCATACGAAAACTGTTGTCTTAGGGAAAAACTATCGATGCAGTTCGGCGATTCTGAATGCGGCTCAGGACGTAATTTTGCATAATAGAAGCAGGGCTCAGAAAAATCTCCGTGCTGAAAAACAGGGCGGAATGAAGCCGAAATTGTTTTTAGTGGATTCCGAAATGGATGAAGCTCAGCGCATTGTGAACATGATAAAGCAGGAGCCGCCGACAAGGCATCTTACAACGGCTATTTTGTACAGAACAAATGCTCAGTCAAAGGCGTTTGAAGACAAGTTTATTATAAACAGCATTCCTTACAATATAGTCGGTTCGTTGAAATTCTACGACAGAGAGGAAATTCGGGATTCTATCGCTTTAATCAGTCTGCTTGTGAATCCTTTCGACAGCGTGGCGTTCCAGAGAATGGTGAACAAGCCTGCCCGCGGAATAGGTGATGTTTCAATAAGCAAAATTCTTTCCATGTCCGGTTCGCCGATAGAAAATGCGGAAAAAGCGGTTCAAAGCGGGGAAATTAAGGGAAAAGCCGCTTCCGGGATTGAATTGTTTTTAAAAAGCTACAGGGAAACAAAAGAGTTTGCCGAGCGGTCCGACAACGGGGTCCTCCTTGCATTCATGCTGAAATCGTTCGGTATTATTGATTACTATACAAAGCGTGATGCCGAGGAAAACCTTACCGATTCGAATAGGGTGAATAACTTAGGACAACTTACAAATATGCTTTCATCCGATGCTTTTTCAAACGGAATCGAGGGTTTGCACGCATTTTTGGAATTCGTGTCTCTTGATCCGTCTTCGCTCGGTTCTGCTGATAATTCTTACAAAGAGGGTGCTGTTACCCTGATAACTATGCATAATACAAAGGGTTTGGAATTTGACAGGGTGTTCATAACGGGAATGGAAGATGAGATTTTCCCTTCTATGAGATCGGAGTCTACCGAGCGTGATTTAGAGGAAGAGCGGAGAATTTGCTATGTGGCGATTACCCGGGCGAAGAGCGAACTGTACTTCTTTTCCGCAAAAATGCGTTTTCTTTGGGGTCATCAGGAATATCACACGCCATCTCGGTTTTTGAGCGAGATTAAGAGCGAGCACATAGATGTTGCCGATTTACGCTCGTCTTTATCCAGAGAAAGGTACGGGAGCGATTCTGCGTGGGGTTATTCTTCGTACGGAAGGTCTTACGGTAATACCGGTAATGCTTATTTTGCTGATGGGAATAATTATTCCGGTCGAAATTCCGCGTATGGTTTTAAAGATAAGGATAGTTATTATTACGAGAGAGATTCGGATTTTGATCGTTTAAAGGCGAACAGGGGTTCTTATTTAAGAAAAACATCGGGAGATTCCTATGAATCCTGGTATCCCGAAGAGAAAAAGAACGAAAGCAAGCCGAAAGCGAGCCTTGTTAAAAGAGGAGCAGTGTCCGCAAGCGGCGGTGTGAATAAACCTGTGCATTATGAGATCGGGGACAGGGTTCGTTCTTCGATTTTGGGAGAAGGTGAGATTACCTCTAAGAGAATGTTCGGGAAGAAGGAACTGCTTGTTGTTAAGTTTGATAACGGCAGAATCGGTAATTTTGTATCGGATAAGGCTGATTTTGAAAAACTTGAAAAAAAGTGAGGTCAAAAAAGGTGACGTCAAAAGCTGAAAATTTTTCCGCAAGGTTATTCGCTTTTTTTATTACGGACTGCCAGATGTTTGATTGCGTTTTTTTAAGATTGTGAAAAAAAAATATATGCGCTACAATGATTAAAAGAAAGATTTCAGCGTACAGTGTACAGGAGATAAATATGGAAAAAACATTTATGGTGGAAACGAGCGCAAGACACGTTCATGTTACGCAGGAAGCGTTAGAGGTTCTTTTCGGCAAGGGTTACGCATTAACAGTAAAGAAAGAATTGTCCCAGCCGGGGCAGTTTGCTTCAAATGAGAGAGTAACCGTTGTCGGTACGAAAAAAGAACTTCCGAATGTTTCAATTTTGGGTCCGGTGAGAAAGGCTTGTCAGGTTGAGCTTTCAGCCACGGATGCAAGAAGCATCGGAGTTGATGCTCCAATCAGAGAATCGGGCGACACGGCGGGAAGCGGTGCGTGCAAGCTTGTGGGACCTGCAGGCGAAGTTGAACT
>CAMKAB010000128.1 GCA_946410375.1 uncultured Spirochaetaceae bacterium | reverse complement strand
ATGGAGAACTCCGTGTATCAACAAACGGCGTAATTCCTCTTCCTCCGGTACATTGAAAGACTGCGCATTATTCTTCATTTCTTCCTGACAAATTAACATATCGCCGATATTCAGCGTTTTAGCTTTCGGCAGGATGAACCCGTCCTCCCCTTCCATATCATTTATGGCGAAACTTAAAATATCAGTGGGAGAATCAATATTTCTATACTCTTTATTTATCTGTTGTATTTCCGCAGACGAAACAAAACTTACGCTGAAAGAAACGTTTCCCAAATCAAGTTCATTGCAAACCGCTTTCAGATACGAACGAACAAACGACGCCGGAGCGATTTTCTTATATGAATCATCATTATACCGTATTTGTATACCCATTTTTGCCTCTCTATAATATACCGAATATAAAAAGTTCTCATTATTTCCGAGCGCGAAATCTTTACATCGCCGGCGGATCTCAGAGCTGCGGAACAGAGTTCTTCTATTCTCCGACAGTCCGAAAATCTGCGAAGCGTACGGCACCTTCTGACCCGCCGCCAACGCCCCCGCAGACCGGCGGAGCGTACAATGCATTCTATTCTTCCCGCAACCCGCCTACCTGCGGAATACGCTTCATAGTAAAAACAATTTAATATCCCCGATTATTCATAGTATAACACACAACCGTATCTCAGCAAATAATATCTCATTTTATATCCGTCCGCCCCCTTTTTAAAGTTCCCGAAAAGCGTTATCATTCTTAAAGTTTTTAAAGAGGTTCATATGTTCAGACTGATTTTAATGATTTTAGTTTTAATTCCGTTTTTTTTAGTGGCAACCCTTTTCACATTTTTGTTCGGCTGGATTATCGGGCTATTCAGTAAAAAAGCGCAGGCGATCTGCTCTCTCAGAGTTGCGCAAACCGTTTTCCGACTGGGTCTTTTTCTTTCAGGTACAAAAGTAACCGTTATCGGACGGGAAAATCTTTTAAAAGAACCTGTGGTATATGCAGGCAATCACAGAAGCCAGTTTGATATTTTAAACTGTTTGCCGTTTTTCCCCTGCGTAACCGGTTTTGTAACTAAGATTGAAATGAAAAAAGTTCCGCTTATCGGTCATTGGGTAAAAATTCTCCACGGACTTTTTGTGGACAGAGGAAGCGTACGCAGCGGATTAGACCTTATTTCAAATGCGGTTGAAAACATAAAGAAGAGAAATGATTCTCTCATTTTCTTCTGCGAAGGACGCCTGAATAAAACAGACGAGCCGACGCTCCGCTTCAAAGGGGGTGCGTTTAACGTGGCCGCAAAGGCAGGATGTCCTATTATTCCCATGACGCAGAACAACACCGCTGCTGCAATGGCGCATGTCCCGTTTTTCCATAAAACACATACGATTATTGAGTTCGGAAAACCGATTTACACGAAAAATCTTTCCGAGGAAGAACTGAAAGAACTCCCTCAGATTGTGGAAAAGATTGTGGCGGAAACATACGTTAAAAACAAAACTCTGGTATAAGGTTTTACAAACACCCCGCCGGGTTGCGGCATTAAGCGATAAAACAAAGAATGATAGTAAAACCACACCATCTGTTGCCGCTGTAAATGATGCAGGCAAAGAAAGACATTGCAAACAGGACGCAGGTATAAAACATCAAAACCCGCAAAATAAGCCCGATTAAGCCCGATCTTAAAGGAACGGACATTCTCTTTTTATCTTATCTGCCGTCGTTCAACGTTCCTCATTTTCCCTGTGCTGTGCCCTTAAAAACAATTCGGATTTAATGAAGTCGTTAACATCCATATAGTCACACCCGGTGTTTCTCGCAACTCCGCCGTCGCACTCATCCGAATCTCCGACAAAGAGCACATTCCGAGGCTCAACATTCATTACTTTTAACGCCTTATTGAATGCTTCCGCACATGGTTTCAATCCTCCGAAATCAGGAGCGCACAACAAGAAATCAAACAATCTCGGCTTTGCACCGATCACCTTCATTTTATGAAGATCAATCTCGTAATCCGAATAAAGAACAACCAGAATATCGTGTTTATTGCAATAAGCAAAAAATTCGTTAAATCCGTCTCTGATTTTATAATGCTTCTCAAGAATCAAGCTCAAGGACGGAAGATACTTGTTCATATACCAGCGTCTCGCCTTTTTGGGACTTCTGTACGCATTTCGCGCAAGTTCATCAAAAAAAGCTTCATAGTACTCGTCAGTGGACTCATAGTACTTGCCGTGAAATGCCCGTCGCGTTCTCCTTTCGGACACCAAAAGTTTCATATGCGTAAGATTATGCATAATGACACGCTTTACAAAGCCTTTTTTATCATAAAGAGTTCCGTCAAAATCAAATACAACAGCCTTTACTGTTTTTTCCTCGTTTCGTTCATTAATATCGCTCACAATAATCAATTCCAAATGTTGTTTTACTAAATTTATAATTTTTTACAAAAATGTACCCACAGAGCAATCACTGCCCTGTGGGCAAAAATCATATTTACTTTTACAACACAATCAAGATTTAGTTAAGTATTTCAGACGAAACATCTTAAAAAGCTTAAAAGAAAACAGGTAAAAAAAATTTCAAATCCTGTCTCACAAATTAAGATTACCGTAAAACCTTAAAGTGTTAAAAAAAATCAACCCTCTCTGATTGAAATTTAAGGCAAGCCGGCACGTTAAACCTTAACAAAACTTAACAAGATCCTAACGTGCGCAACTCTTCGCGATGTCTTTAAGAATCTTAAACTGCGCATCATTCTGAACGAGGTTCGTAATCTTAAACTGACCATCGCTTCTTCCCATCTTAATAAGCGCTTCCTTAAACATCCCGAAAGATTTCTCCGGCAATAAGTATGTAACAGGCTCATTCAAACGAAGGCTCTTCCGTTTTGCCTCATATTCCATATTGTATTCCTGCATTTTCTTATCAACAAATAAGTTAAATTCTTTAAGTTCGGAGTCTGAAATCTTCTCTTTAAACTCGTAAAAAAGATGATATGCAGATGTTTCAAGGTCTCCGCATCCCATATAGAACTCAATTGTTTTTCCGAATTTGGAAGAAGCCTCGTTTACGGCATTCATAAACTGCTTTTCATAGAGTTTTTCTCCGGTCAACGACACAATGCCGTTAATCTTCTGAATCATCAGCAAGCGCGGACTTTCATGGAAACGTCCCGTAACTTCAACAAGGTCGTTCATATTGTAACGATACAAACCCGATGGATTCGTAACAAGAGGGCTATACCTCTTTCCGACTTCCAACTCATTCAAGCGCAATACTTTAGGGTTCTTTTTATCCAACTCCTCTTCCGGAATAAACTCAAGGTATACCCTGTGAGGATACACAACGGTGGAATCATCGGTCGCATCAAGCGTGTAACCGAATCTGCATTCGCTGGCAAAGTACCCGAACTCCTGATGCAAAGATCCCGCAGGAAACAAACCGTCAAGCTTTTCGTTGTAGAAGGAGGTGTTTCCGCATTTCCATGAACAATTGACTCTCATATTCGGCCAGAAATCTTTCGGATCAGGCACTCTTCCCGCTTTTTTCTTTAATGCGCGAAGCTCGTCGGCTCGCTTTTTGTTCGGTTTCAACGTTGCAAGAAGCTCTTCTCTTATTTCCTGTTTCACTTCAACCTTATCGGAAATCGTTCCTTTTTCGATATCATCGCAATAATCATCGTAATACTTTGAGGCGTTTCTCAACAATTCAAGAACCGTTGTCGGGTTTGCGTTCAAAACAAGCCGCACATCCTTTTCGATAGCGAATCTCATCGCCACATAATAGCGCGAATTATAATCCTCAATGCTCATCACAATATCAGGGAAAGCCATAAGCTTAAGCGCCGCTTTGCTTGTTTTTCTCTTTGTTGCGCCGCTTGTGGAAGCCACAACCGTTCCGTCGGGAGCGTGCCCCTCAACAGCCTTTCCCGTTAAAGCGAGAATCTTTCCGCAATAAATATCTTTCTTTTGCCTTGCATAAGACGCAAGAAGCATACTCTGGATTTCGTTGATATAATCCAAATACTCCGCCGTCATCGGAATATACTTCGGTTTACCGGTT
>CAMKAB010000127.1 GCA_946410375.1 uncultured Spirochaetaceae bacterium | reverse complement strand
TTCCATTATTCTTTCTGCCGCCGAGAATTGTTCAAGATATGTTCGGACTTTTTCAATAGCCATAAAGTGTAAACCTCTTTATTGTTTGAATATAGCAAAACAAAAAAACAATGTAAATTAAAGCGGATAATTCAAAAAAAGGCTGAAAAAAGTTTTTCCGTGTTGTAAACTATAATTAAGTTTTTGTTTTTTTCGGGATGCTCTGAGATGAATAAAAAAATAATTTAAGAAAACGGAGATTGGGTATGAAGAAATTAACGTTGTTTTTTTTAGTTGCCATGATTGCGCTTATCGGCTTATTTGCTGTCGGTTGTTCGGGGAAAAAAGGTGAAAACGCCGAGGTGAAGACGTATAAAGTCGGCGTGGCTATTTTCGAGTATGACAATAATTTTATGACGCTTTATCGCAACGAGATTGCTGATTATTTCGAGTCTCTCGAAACGGATAAGGTTAAGTATGCGATAACGATGGTGGACGGAAAGAACGATATGGCTGAGCAGTCTAATCAGATTGACAATTTCATTACTCAGGGTATGGATGTTATTATCTTAAATTTGGTTCAGACTTCTTCCGCCGATACCCTGATAGATAAAATCGTTGCGGCGGGTATTCCGCTTGTGCTTATTAACAGGGAGCCTCTCGCCTATGATAAGAACGGAAATATTCTTGATGAACAGTTCGAGGGAATTATCGGAAACAAGGAAGTTTGCTATGTCGGTGCGGATGCCAGGCAGTCCGGGGCGTTTCAGGGAAAAATTATCGCTGAACTTCCCGATAAGGGGGATATAAACGGAGACGGCGTTGTGTCCTATGTTATGATTGAGGGGGATCCCGAGAATATCGATACTCAGTACAGAACGGAATTTTCAATCAAATACCTTACCGATAACGGAATTGCTGTGAGATGCCTTGACGATCAGGTGGGAAACTGGGCGCAGGCTAAGGGACAGGAACTGTGCGCAAACGCTCTTGCTAAATACGGAAAGGATATAGAGGTTGTTTTCTGTAATAACGACGCCATGGCGCTCGGTGCGGCGGTGGCGATTCAGACTGCGGGCAGAACCGTGGGAAAGGATATTTACCTTGTCGGAGTGGACGCGCTTGACGAGTGTGTTGAGATGGTGGACAAGGGAACGATGACGGGAACGGTCCTTAATGACCATAAGGGGCAGGCGCATAAAGCGGTTGATGTGGCGATAGAGCTTTTGAACGGCAAGCCTGTTAATGATTATTACTGGATAGATTACGTTTTGATTACAAAGAAATAGTCCTGATGGTTGTTATGGAGGAAAAATGTCAGAATACCTGCTTGAGATGAAGGATGTTTCCAAGGCGTTCCCCGGAGTGCAGGCGTTGAATCACGCTCAGTTGCAACTCAAAAGCGGGCATGTTCACGCGCTTATGGGGGAAAACGGTGCGGGAAAATCCACTCTTATGAAATGTATGTTCGGCATATATCGGATGGATGAGGGACAGATTTTCATGGACGGGAGACCTGTGGTGATTAAGGACCCGATAGATGCGCTTTCAAAGGGTATTTCTATGGTTCATCAGGAATTACAGCAGGTTCCGGCTCGTTCCATAGGCGAAAATATCTATCTCGGCCGTTACCCTGTAAAAAAACTGTTCGGCTTCATTCCGATGGTGGACCACAAGAAAATGTACGCTGATGCTGATAGGGTGCTCAAAAAAGTGAAATTGCCTTATGATTCAACGAAAGCTGTCGGCATTCTCAGCACATCTCAAATGCAACTTGTGGAAATTGCGAAGGCTGTTTCCGCGGGGTGCCGGGTTCTGATTTTGGATGAACCTACTTCTTCTCTTACGGAGAGCGAGGTTGAGACTCTTTTTGACATCATAAACGATTTGAAGAAAGACGGAGTCGCCATAGTGTATATTTCTCATAAGATGGAGGAAATACTTAAGATAAGCGATGAAGTCACTGTTATGAGAGACGGGCATTATATAGGAACATGGGATGCTAAAACGCTTACTACAGGCGATATTATCACAAAAATGGTGGGAAGGGAGCTGACGCGTCTTTATCCCGAGAGGGAAAATGTCCCGGGCGAGGTTGTATTTGAGGTTGAGGACTTTACGTCAATCAATCCGAAGAGTTTCCGCCATGTTTCGTTCAGTGTGAGAAAAGGAGAGATTCTCGGCATAAGCGGGCTTGTGGGTGCGCAGAGAACCGAGCTTATGGAGGGGCTCTTCGGTATAAGAGAACACAGTTCCGGAAAAATAAAGCTGTACGGGAAAGAGCTTAAAGTGTCCTGTCCTAAAGATGCTATCGACCACGGAGTGGCGATGCTCACGGAGAACAGGAGAGTGTCCGGAATCATGGGGGCTCTTTCCGTGTCCGATAATATTTCAATTTCTTCTCTTAAAAATTATCTTGATTACGGAATTGCAATTAATTCCGAGAAAGTTGAAAAGCTCGTGGCGGAGGATGTTGAAAAGATGAAAATAAAGACACCTTCGGGGGAAACGCCTATTCAGACTTTGTCCGGAGGCAATCAGCAGAAGGTTATTATCGGAAGATGGCTTGCGAATTCTCCCGATGTTCTGATTTTGGATGAGCCTACGAGAGGTATAGATGTGGGGGCGAAATATGAGATTTACTGCATTATCGCCGAGCTTGCAAAACAGGGGAAGAGCATTTTGATGATTTCTTCGGAAATGGGGGAGATTCTCGGAATGTCGGATAGGATTATGGTTATGTGCGACGGCAGATGTACCGGCATTCTTGACGGTAAAGACGCTACTCAGGAAAAGATTATGGCTCTTGCCACGCAGTTTGAGTAATTAAGGAGTTTTGCTTTATGACAGCATCGAATATAAAAAAGTCGGATTATCTCAGCCGTTTTACGGGTGCTTTGAAGTCCAATCCCATTATTGTTCTTTTGGTGGTTGTAAGCATCATAGTGGGTTTTTCCGTTGATAAGTTTTTTTCGTGGGGGAATCTCGGAAATCTTATCAGTAACACGGCTATACGTTTCCTTATCGCTTTGGGTGTGTCGGGATGCCTTATCACTAAGGGAACGGATCTTTCCGCAGGAAGACAGGTCGGTTTTGCGGCGTGTCTTGCCGGTGTTTTGGTTCAGAGGGGGAATTACGCCGGCCGTTTGTTCAAAAGCATTCCGGAAATGAATATGTGGCTCGTTCTCCTTATTGTTCTTGTTGTCGGGGCGGTAATCGGGCTCATGAACGGATGGATTATTTCTTCTTTCAAGGTTCCGCCGTTTATCACCACGCTTGGTACGCAGACAATAGTTTACGGAATCTGTCTTGTTTTTACGGATGCTCAGCCGGTGGGCGGTTTTCAGGCGAATTACACGAGGCTTATTACGGGTAGAATCGGCAATCCTAAAGGTTTTTATCTTCCCTACCTTTTGTTTGTGGCGATATTTTTCGGGCTTCTGTTCTGGTTTATTTACAATAAGACATGCCACGGAAAGTATATGTATGCGATTGGCGGGAATGAGGTTGCGGCCGAGGTTTCCGGTGTGAATACGAATAAAACAATTTTGAGAATATACGTGATTGCCGGCGTTATGTATGCGTTTGCGGGGTATCTGCTTGCGGCGAAGTCCGGCGGCGCCTCCGCGTCAATGGGTATGGGGTATGAACTCGAGGCTATTGCGGGGTGCACGATAGGCGGAGTTTCGACAACGGGAGGTATAGGAAAGGTCCCGGGAATCCTTGTGGGTGTTCTTGTGTTTGAGCTTCTTAAGATTGTTCTTCAGTTCCTCGGGATGAATCCTTATTATAACTATATTGTTCAGGGCCTTGTGATTGTTGTTGCGGTTGCTTTGGATGTGAGAAAATACATTGCGAAGAGGTAGAGGCGTTCGGGAGAGACGGGAGGATTCTGCGGAGATATGTGTATTCTGCTCGTTTTGTCAGCGGGACGACGGCGGAGGTGCAAGGTGAAAACCGCGGATGATGTGGCGGTGCGAGGGAATATATGCGTTCGGGCGAGACGGGAGGATTTGGTTTCCGCTCCCGGTGGTCCGCGGAAACCGCCTCCGCTGGCGTTACTCACCGGTTC
>CAMKAB010000126.1 GCA_946410375.1 uncultured Spirochaetaceae bacterium | reverse complement strand
TGAACGCTTATAAAGCGCTTATGCAGGAGAGAAGCCACCTTGAACCGATTGTAAACGAACTCGAGAAGCTGAAAAGTTTGGAAGAATCTCTTTCCGACAATGAAGCATTACTGAAAGAATCCGACTCCGAAATCGTCCAGATGGCGAAAGACGAAATCGGCGTGCTGAAAGAGGAAATAGAAGCCACCACAGCGCGTTGCAAAATGCTTCTCATTCCGCCTGATCCGCTGGAAGGAAAAAACATCATTATGGAAATCCGCGCAGGCACGGGCGGAGAGGAAGCGGCGCTTTTCGTTTCCGATCTTTACCGAATGTACACGTACTACGCTGAATCAATGCACTGGAAGATAGATGTTATCTCATCAAACGAAACCGAACTCGGCGGATACAAGGAACTCATTTTCTCGGTAAGCGGGAAAAACGTATACGGCAGTCTCAGATGGGAAAGCGGCGTGCATAGGGTGCAACGTGTGCCGGAAACCGAATCGGGAGGCAGAATCCACACCTCCGCCGTAACGGTTGCCGTTCTGCCGGAAGTTGAAGAAACAGAGGTGGACGTCCGAGATGAAGACCTCAGAATAGATGTTATGCGGGCGGGAGGCGCCGGCGGACAATATGTGAATATGACGGAAAGCGCCGTCCGCATTACCCATATTCCCACCGGAATAGTCGTTATTTGTCAAAATCAGCGTTCTCAGCTCCAAAACAGAGAAGAAGCCATGCGTGTTCTCCGTTCGCGTTTGTACGATATGGAAAACGAGAAAAAAAACAGGGAACGAGCCGAAGAACGCAAAAGCCAGGTGGGAAGCGGAGACAGAAGCGAGCGTATAAGAACGTATAACTTCCCTCAGAACCGCGTAACGGATCACAGAATCAACCTTACTCTGTACAACCTGGATCTTGTGCTTGAAGGGCGGCTCAATATGATTATTGAACCCCTTAAAATCGCCGCGGGAGAAGAAGCCCTGAAAAATGCGGAGTGATGACATGCATAATGCCCCTGAAATACTCGCGAAATGTATCGTTTCCGAAAATGCGGCGCAAGGCGATACTTGTTCAAGCGGCGGCTCTTGTTCAAACAAAGACGCCTGTTCAAGCAGCGGCTCTTGTTCAAGCAAAGACGCCTGTTCAAGCGGCGGTTCTTGTTCAACAAAGGACGCTTGTTCAAACAGTGGCTTTTATTCAAACAAAGACGCCTGTTCAAGCGGCGGCTCTTGTTCAATCGCTGATTTTCTCGCAGCCTCTCGTCTTCCTAAAAAAGAAGCGAGGGAGTGCCTGAAGCATGTTTTGAACCTTTCGGATTCCTTTATTCTCGCCCACTCGGCGGATTATTTCATTCAGGAAAAGGCGCTAATAAAACTTCGAGACATGGAAAAGAACCGGCTCAGCGGACTTCCCCTCGCCTACGTTCTTGAAAAAAGATATTTTTACCGAAATGAATTTTACTGTCCCTGCGGAGTTTTAATTCCCCAGCCGGACACTGAAATTCTCGTTGAGAACGCAGTCTTCGCAGGAAAAAAATACGGACAAGGTTTTACCGACAACATTTCCGCCCCGAACTGCACCGCTCTTCCGGAAACTGAAAAAATATCGTTCGGTAATACCGAAAAAAGCGAATCCGACTCCTTTGCAATCCTTGATCTCTGTTCGGGAACCGGATGCATAGGAATAAGCGTTGCCGAAGAACTCGCGCCGTTTTTCAAAGAAATACACCTCGTTCTTGCTGACATAGACAAAACAGCGAACAAGGCGAGCGAAATTAACGCCCGAAATATTTTAAAAAAATACAAAAACATCAAAACAGAGATTATAAATTCGGATTTGTTTTCTGATATTTCCGCTTCATTTGATCTCCTCCTCACGAACCCGCCCTACATTAAAACATCTGAAATAGCAACCCTGGATAACGAGGTGAAGGCCGAACCGCTCCTTGCGCTGGACGGCGGAGAAGACGGCCTTTTTCTTATAAAAAAAATCATAGAAAACGCAAAAGAACATCTCAACGCACATGGAAGTATTTTTATTGAAATCGGCTGCACTCAGGGAGCGGAAGTCTGGGAATTATTAAAGCGCAACTCCTTTCAAAATATAAAGATAATCAAAGATTTGTCCGGTCTTGACAGGGTCTTAAAAGCGAACATTTAAAAGCAGAACGCCTTGATGATAGTATCAAGTTCAAGTATCAAAATAATGTGCGACCTTCACGGACAGCATGCGAACCATACAAACTACTTCATACGTTACAACAGTTTACAAACAGGAGAAAGTTTACTGCCGGACACGAATGTTCGCAAAGCTATTTACGCTGCATTTGCAACAACGCGCTAAACTTCCTTTCCGTCTATCAAAATAACGAGTTTGTATATACTCGGCTCAATTTGCTTCAAGGTAAAAAGAATTTGCTCCCTTGCAAGCCTGTCCGAGTCTCCCGCATCCGAATATTCCTTAGAAAAACTCACAAACGCAACGCCGTTTGACACGGTAAGCCCTTTCAATTTCGTTCCTTTCGGAATCATATTCATTGAGCCGGAAGACAGAACCTTTGCATCAGGCTCAGCCAAAAGGCCCTCAACAGCATCATGATAAGCGCTCTCACCAGTTTTCCTCACTGTTAGGCTAAAAGGCAGAAGTGAATAAGTGTCGCTGTCGTTAAACTTTACATAATAAAGAATTACGTCTTGCATAGCAGAAAGAGAATTAAGAGCCCGCCTGTTCTTAAACACTTCTATCGCGTTCGTCTCTTCCAAGGCGGAATCTATTTTCGGCTTGCATATCAGAATCGTTATCGCGGAAAAAATCACCCACACAACAAACAAAACCAAATACATACCCTTTTTGTTTGATTTAGGAACACTGCGTTTTTTTGAGACAATAACATCATCCTGAAGATCTTCAATCATAAACCTATTTTACTCCTCAAAGGGCGTGCGACACAAGACAAAAAAGACCCTGAACCCCGATTATGGACTCGGCACAACCCCGGGAATGTTATGTTCATTTCAGAATTTTCATAATACTTCGGACAGCTTCCTCGGTTTCCTCTTCCTGGTTTTCGCTCAGAATCAGATTTTTCACAAAAGGCGTAAGCATCTCCGCAAAAGAGTCCGTGTAGGGAGTCTGAATCCACCCTTTCTGCTGGGCGAAATCCAGAGACACCGTTATTCTGCTTCTCAGCATCAAAGTGAACTTCTCGGATAAAGAACGCAGGTTTGAATCAAAAGACCTGCCCTCCTCCGCCATACAAATCACAGGTTTAACGGGAAAAGAGGAAAAACTCATAAACACATCATCAAAAAAGGAATATAAAAAATCGGTAAAAGTCTCAAAAGATGTCTTTAGAACAAATTCGTTTTTTGACAATTCATTGAGACCGAATGAAATACTTTCTTTTTTCAATTCATCAAACGTTTTATAATAATAAAAAACGCTCGCTTTCTTCACCCCGGCTTTATCTGCAACTTCCTGCACGGAAACATTCTGAAAGCCTTTTTCCGTTCCCAGAGACAAGAATGATTCAATCAGCACATCTTTTGTCATTACTTATTGTTTCCTGTTTTCATTTTTTCCAAAACATTACTTGCCGGAAAGCGCCCGGTGTCTTTCCAAACTTACAGACTCCCTGCATAGCAGCATCCCGAATAAAGCAGCCCTGCACGCTGCGCCGTCCGTGCTCTACAGACACCCCCAGTTCTTCCCTGTGGAAATACTCACCCTCAGAGGCAACGAAACAACACTCACCTCTTCCATCTTTTCTTTTACAAGCGCTTTAAGTGCCTCCAGTTCCCCGTCCGGCACCTCTAAAATCATCTCATCGTGAACCTGTAAAAGGATTTTCGCCTGATAGCCGCCCTTTTTCAAGGCAGAGGAAAGGGACAGCATTGCGCATTTAACAATCTCCGCCGCGGTTCCCTGAATCACGCTGTTTACGGCAATCCTTTCAGCTGCGCTTCTGATAGTCTTATTCGCAGAGGTGATATTCAAAACCCGCCGAATATGCCCCATAACCGTCCTGACATATCCCGTTCTCGCCGCATCCGCCTTGATTTTCTCTATAAACGACGTCACGCCGCTATGAACTTTAAAATAAGTTTCAATATAATTCTTAGTTTTTGTATTTAATATTTCTGAGGAAT
>CAMKAB010000125.1 GCA_946410375.1 uncultured Spirochaetaceae bacterium | reverse complement strand
ACAGATGACTTGAAAGCGGATAAAACCTATGAAAATGTCGTCCGAGAGAAGAAAAGAGAAATAACAAAACAACCGAAAAAAGAATGCCGGAATAAGCAGAAGTAAACAAAGACAAACAGTTCTGCGATCTTGCTGTGCAATAAAAAAACTGTCGCATTTTTATTATGCGACAGTCCCATAGTAGCAAAAGAATCTGTTACAACAAATACGCAAAAGCTTTAAACATAGCCGCTGCGAAATCTTGCACAATCGGATTATGCACTGCTTAACCTCCTGCACAGCCCGAGCGCAGAGACCGCAAAAACGGTGCGTATATGTTTACGGGCTTAAAACAGAGACGCAGCAATTACAAAAAGAATCATCGCAAGACTTCTCAAACCCTTACGCCCAAAGCCCTGAAACAAAGCTTTATCCGATTCCGTATTTGCGGAAGCAAGCGAGGGATAGTGCTTCTGCACAGCCCGAGCGCAGCGACCGCAAAAACGGTGCGTATATGTTTTAAGCAGGGTTGAACTTGGACTTCGGCTGCTTACACCTCGGGCACTTCCAGTCCGCCGGAAGATCCTCAAAAGAGACTCCGTCGTGCTCGGCCGGATCGTACACATAACCGCAAATCGAGCAGATGTATTTGCCAGTAGCCATACCCGCATTAAAATCAAACTCTTCAAAAATCGTCTCTACCGGATTATTCAAATCCATAACCCGATTCGCCTCGAGATTTTCATAACCCTGAGGAGTATGGGTGGAAACATACACCGTGGGATGTTTTGAGATGAACTCTCTTACCCTGTTCAGTGTTTCACGCGCAGCCGCTTTATCATCAAAAACAACGGAAAGCTTATTCTGGTACAAAGCTTCATCAACGTAGGTGATGTCTCCGTGAATCATATAAAAAAGACCGTCATTTTCCACAATAACGATACTGTTCCCGTTTGTATGACCTTTTGCTTTAATGTAATAAACACCGTCAACAATTTTCTCCGATTCCGGGAAGTTATAGTAAGCGCCGCTTGTAAAATCCACCGGAACAATATTTGAAAGCCCCTCAAGCTCAGCCGCCCCGACTTCATCTCTGTTCACATAAATCTTCGCATTAGGAAACGATTTCAACTCACCGGAATGATCGGAGTGTCTATGAGTAAGCAGAATCTTTGTAACCTGCTCTTTCTTGTAGCCCGCCTTTTCCAACGCCTCAACGTAAGGACAAATCCACGTACCTACAAAAGCCGGCGCATCTTTGGAAGGCTGACCCGTCGGGCTGCCCGCAGGAAGTCCGGTATCAACCAATATCACATCGCTACCAGTGTCAATCACATAATTCTGCAAAGAACCGCGATAACGTATGTTATTATCAAACTTTTCCGCTCCTTCTTCTCCGCCGAACACAAACGGCTGACCGTAAAATCCGCCTTTTACAAACTTAACCGCCTTAATTTTCATATTCTCCTCCTATATGAATGATTTTTCCGGAAATAGCCCTTATCATAAAAACGACCCTGTTCACGAAAAAATCCATTTATAATGTTCTTTTCTTATTCCTACGCCCTATTCCGGCTTTTACCTCACACGGATGGCTCCTCACACGGTTGGTTCCGCGCACGGATAGTTACGCACACAGATGGTCCCGCCCACGGATGGTTCCTCACACGAATGGTTCCGCACACGGATAGTCCCGCCCACAAATAGTTACGCACACAGATAGTCCCGCACACAGATGGTTCCTCACACGGTTGGTTCCTCACACGAATGGTTCCGCACACGGATAGTCCCGCCCACAAATAGTTACGCACACAGATAGTCCCGCACACAGATGGTTCCTCACACGGTTGGTTCCTCACACGAATGGTTCCGCACACGGATAGTCCCGCCCACGCTATCGTCTCCGATTATCATCGCTTCGCACGCGTTGAACCGGAGGCCTTAATTCCCTTACCGTCTTTTCCGCTTAAAAACAATATGGCGGCAACAAGCAAACCTATTGTTATGAAAAGAATCACCGCAGCGGAGCGAACAAAACCCGAAATCAAATATCCGATTGCGCACACGTTTGCCACGAGATATGCATAGGGCAACTGAGTTTCCACATGCTTTATATGCTCGCATTCGGCTCCGGTAGAAGACATAATCGTTGTATCTGAAATAGGCGAAGCGTGATCTCCGTAAACGGAACCCGCGAGAGTGGCTCCCAAAACAGGTATTAAATAATTTGCGGCATTTCCCGAAGCGCAAATCATTGAGACAATCGGAATCAGCATTCCGAAAGTACCCCAGGACGTACCCATAGAAAAACTCATAAACGCCGCAATCAGGAATACAATCACAGGCAGGAACCTGAGAGATATTCCCGAAGAGCTCACAAAACCGGAAACAAATTCGCCGGTGCCTATAAGCTCCCTGCATACACCGCCCAGGCTCCACGATAAAATCAAAATAATCATAGGCGGAACGATGCTTCCGATTCCGGAAATAATACAGTTAATAAACTCTTTCAGGTTCATGATTTTGCGCGGAATATACAGCACGAACGCCACAACAAGTGCGGCGAAAGCCCCGAGGGATAGTCCTGCGGTGGGATTATAACCGATTGCCTCGGAAAAACGCACTCCGCGGAAGAATCCGCCCACATACGCCATTCCTAAAATGGCGCAAATAACCAAAGAAACTATCGGAAGAACCAGGTCGACTATTTTTCCTTTTTTTTCGGAAGAGCGCAAAGCATCCGCATTGGGAGCGCTTCCCGCATCGGCATCGCAACCCGATTCCGCGCCATTGTTCCGGACGCGCAGAGCCGCCATATTTTCAGCCTGTTTCATTTTACTGAAATCCTTACCTGTTATGGAAATAAAAAAAACCATTACAATTGTGAGAATTGCATAAAAATTATACGGAATTGTGGAAATAAAGACATGAAAACCGTTCGCTACGCTCAATTCGCTCGCCACAGCCACCGCCCAGCTTGAAACCGGAGCGATAATGCACACCGGCGCTGCGGTTGCGTCTATGATATACGCGAGTTTTTCGCGGGAAACGCCGAATCTGTCCGTAACGGGACGCATAACGTTACCCACAGTGAGGCTGTTAAAGCCGTCGTCAATAAAAATGAGTATGCCCAAAAAGGATGTAACAAGCAGAGAAGCGCGTTTGCTGCGCAGTTTACTCTCCGCCCAACGCCCGTAAGCCGCACTTCCGCCCGATTCCGATACAAGTTTTATCACCGCCCAGAGCAATCCTAAAAAAATTATCATATATGAATTGCCTGCTATTTTGTAAGCGGCCATATCCAGCGTATAAGACACCGTCTGCAAGAGAGTTCCCCCTCCGGAGAGCGTGTAAATCAACATTCCTGAAAACAATCCGATAAAAAGGGAAGAATAAACCTCCTTTGTTATCAACGCCAAGGATATAGCTATTATCGGGGGGAATATGGAAAACACCCCGGTTTGAATCATTTGCAAATCCATTCTGACTCCTGTAATTTCAATTTATGAATAAAAAAGCCGGAACAACCTTTAAACGAGTTCCCGCATATGGTCTATAATTTTTTCAAGAAGTTTTTTTAATTGAGCCCCCTCTTCGGGACACAGTCCGACGCATCCATCCATCACATCGGGCACTTTTACCGCTTCTTCTTTCATCTCCCTACCCTTTTCGGAAAGGATAATCTGAACCTTGCGCTCATTCGATTTGAGACGTTCTTTTTTAATCAGCCCCTCGTTTTCAAGCTTTTTCAGAAGAGGCGTAAGCGTTCCCGAATCCAGATACAGGGCCTCGCCGAGCTCCCCCTCCGTGAGAGTCTCTTTTTCCCAAAGCACCATCATAACTATATACTGAGTATAAGTTAAACCTATATTTTCAAGAGGTTTCCTATAAAGCCGTACAATCTCCTTCGCGCATACATAAAGGGGAAAACAAAGCTGGTTTTCTAATTTTATCTGTTCGTATTTGTCTGTCATTTTTACCGTTCGTTTCAATTCTTTAAAATAATTGCACACAATCTTATTGTACACAATTATTTACTTTCGAGAACCTTTAGTCAATACTTTTTAACAATTTCCGGAAATTCCGAAAAAGCGTCGAACCTCAAACACAGCGCAACAGCCGGGGAAACGCCATTTCGTAAAAAATGTAATTTCA
>CAMKAB010000124.1 GCA_946410375.1 uncultured Spirochaetaceae bacterium | reverse complement strand
AATCGGGACATGCGCTTCTTTTCTATTATCTGCCTGATTTGGATCCTCTTTATAAAGTTACCATTATTCCTCACGGAAATGCCGGAGGAGTCACGATGGGGCTCCCTGAGGATGATGCGTCTTATATTAAAAAGAGCACGCTTATTTCTCACATCACGATGGCTATGGGAGGATATGTGGCGGAGGAGATTTTGAACGGTCAGACTTCCACCGGTCCTTCTTCCGATATAAAACAAGCCACGGATATTGCCCGAAGAATGGTTACGGAGTGGGGTATGAGCCGCTTGGGATTCATTTCCTTGGGGTCGGAGAGCGAGCCTCTTTTCCTCGGTCGCGAAATTGCCCAGCATAAGGATTTTTCCGAGGAAACCGCAAAGAGGATTGATGAGGAAATACAGAGCATTATGTCTTCCTGTATGAAGAACGCTCGGGATTTGCTGAAAAAGCACAGAGACCAGCTTGATATGCTTGCAAATGAGCTTATTCGCAGGGAAACGATGGACGACAGAGATGTTCGCGAGCTTTTGGGTTTTGAGCAGATAGGCGAAAAGAACACGGATATTGTTTAATTTAAGGATGATTTTCAAAATATCGGGTTTTGGGAAGAAAAGCGGCGTTGCAATGCGTTAAAACAAGGCTGCTTATCTGACAGTTTTGAAAGTCTTTCCCGGTGAAAAACTTGGTGAAAAAGCATTTCGGATTACGGAAGGTTAAGACAGATGGTAGCTCAGAAATTTAAGCGTAATTTTTGCATAATTGCGCATATTGACCATGGAAAAAGCACTCTTGCGGACAGATTTATAGAAAAAGCCAGATTGTATACGGGGCGCGGAGAGCTTCTGGATCAGGTTTTGGATAACATGGATATAGAGCGGGAGCGCGGAATTACCATAAAAAGTCAGGCGGTGACTATTCCTTATACTGCAAAAGACGGGAACGTATACGAGCTCAATTTGGTAGACACTCCGGGGCATGTGGACTTTTCCTACGAGGTGTCTCGTGCGATTTCCTCCTGCGAGGGCGCCTTGTTGCTGATAGACGCGTCTCAGGGTGTGGAGGCTCAAACGCTCGCTAATCTTTATATGGCTATGGAGCACGGGCTTGAGATAATCCCCGTGATAAACAAGATAGATCTGCCTTCTGCGGACATTCCCTCGGCGTTGCACCAGATTGACCACGACCTAGGGTTGGACCCTGATATGGCGGTGAAGGTGAGCGCAAAGACGGGGGAGGGAGTGGACAATCTTTTTGAAGCTATTGTCGAGTACATTCCGTCTCCTACCGGGAAGAGCGACGCTCCGCTAAAAGCACTTATATTTGACTCCCATTATGATCCGTATCGTGGCGTTATCGTGCATTTCAGGTGTTTCGAGGGCGAAATAAAAACCGGCGCCGAAATAATGTTCATGAACAGCGGTGCGGTGTACAAGGTTGAGGAAGTCGGTATTTTTCAGCTTGATTTTGTTAAAACGGGAGCCCTTGAAGCGGGTAGCGTCGGTTATTTCACCGCAGGTATAAAAACAATCAGCGATATACGGGTGGGGGATACGGTAACTCTTTCTTATCATCCCGCTTCTGAGCCGTGCGAAGGATTTAAGGACGTTAAGCCCGTGGTTTTTTCTTCTATTTATCCTATTGATTCAAACGACTATGAGGAACTTTTAGATGCGATAGAACGCTTGAAGCTGAACGATGCGTCATTGGTTTACGAAAAAGACTCGTCCGCGGCTCTCGGACAGGGTTTCAGGTGCGGATTTTTAGGGCTTTTGCACCTGGAAGTAGTGCAGGAGAGAATTGAGCGAGAGGCGGGGCTGTCCATTCTTTTTACCAGTCCGTCCGTAAAATACAAGGTTTATTTGAAGAACGGGGAGGTCCTGGAGGTGGATAATCCGCTTGATTATCCTGAACCTGTAAAGATTGAACATTCGGAAGAGCCGTATATCAGGGCGAATATTATTACGCCTGATACCTACCTGGGGGCGATTATCACGCTTTGTCTTGAAAAAAGAGGTGTTCAGGAGAGTTTGAACTACATTGACGAGAAGCGAGTTGAGCTTGTGTACAGCATGCCGCTCTCGGAAGTATTGTTTGAGTTCTACGACAGACTGAAGTCCGTTTCCCGCGGGTATGCTTCGTTTGATTATGAGATAACGGATTACAGGAAAACCGACCTAGTGAGAATGGACATTTTGGTGAACGGGGAGCCTGTTGACGCTCTAAGCCAGCTGGTGTTCAGGGATAACGCGGTGTTTCGAGGCAGGATTGTGTGCGAACGGCTACAGAAGGAGATTCCGAGGCATCAGTTCAAAATTCCCATTCAGGCTGCAATCGGCGGAAACATCATTGCCCGTGAGACGATAAATGCGTTCAGAAAGGATGTCACGGCGAAGTGTTACGGCGGTGATATCACCCGTAAGCGTAAACTTCTTGAAAAGCAGAAAGAAGGAAAGAAGAGAATGAAGCTTGTGGGAAACGTGGAAATTCCCCAGAAGGCGTTCCTCGCTGTCCTGAAGAGCAAGGATGAGGAGAGACAGTAGGTGCGTTATCGCAGGGGTGAGTTTTCGCAGGCTGAGTTTTTGCAGGTAACGGTTTGTTTTGCGCAATTCGTATATTTTGAGAGGAATTCTTTATGGATGTTAAGATAATCGGTATTACAGGCGGTTCGGGAAGCGGAAAATCCACTGTTGTGCGAAAGATTGAGGAAGTGTGTAAGAATTTTGTCTGTCTTTCTCAGGATAATTACTATAAGAGCGCCGCTTATGTGAATAATCAGAACATTACCGCGTTTAACTTTGACAATCCCGCCGCTTTTGATACGGATCTTTTGTGCGAGCATCTCCTGGCTCTAAAAGAGGGAAAGGCGATTGACGTTCCTCAATATGATTTTGTGAAGCATCGGCGTACCGAAGAGACTCTTCATACGGAGCCGGCTCCGCTTGTGATTGTGGACGGATTGATGATTTTGTATGAAAAGCGGCTTCGCGAATTGCTGGATCTTAAAATTTTTGTAGATACTCCCGCTGATATTCGTTTTATCCGTAGGCTTCAGCGCGATATTAAAGAGCGCGGTCGTACGGTGGAAAGCGTAATAAAACAGTACACCGAGGTGGTGCGTCCGGGGCATAACGAGTTTATAGAGCCTACGAAAGAATACGCCGATATTATCATTCCCGAAGGGGGATACAACCAGAACGCCCTTATGGTGGTGACGTCTTATGTGCGTGAAATAAGCCGGGATTGAGATTTCAGCTCAGATTTGGGGTCTTCTTCGCCGGCGGATATGTCGGACGGATATATCAGATTGATATATCTTGATATATCGAGCGTATATATCGGTCGGATAAGCATATGAAAAAGGGCGTTGTTCGGGTGTTTTACTCGTGATGGCAGGTTTTTGTCGCGCGAGCGGCCTTATAAGTTAGCATCCCGTAAGATTGATTTTCCCATAAGAAGGTTTAAAAAAAGAACTGCCGATTGAGCAGTTCTTTTAACGTTTTTGCATAAAATATTTGCAGGAAAAGCGACAGACGAGTAACGGCCGTAAAAATAAACAACCGCTAAGTAAAAACCCGTCGTAAAAAATCACTTTTTCTTGTGTCTCATCATTCTGAGCTTTTTCTTTCTTTTATGAGTAGCAATTTTATGCTTTTTCCTTTTTCTTCCACAAGGCACGTCAGACTCCTTATAAGCCAAATTGGCAATTTGTAATTACCTTTGTTATTATTGTAACTGTTTGTAAAAAGGTCAAGGGTGAGAGGGAAAAAATTGTATGAAGACTGTCTGAAAATGTGTTTTACGGGCGATTCCGGAAAAACCGTACCGCGAATGCCGAATTGAAAACAACCGGGAATGCCGAAAGGAAAACAACGGGCTGCTATTATTTTGCTATTCTGCTTTGTGAAGTTCCTTTTGCCTTGATGTTGACTTAACAACAAGTAAATGATACTTTTCTAAAGGCGTGATTTCATCTCGGGAAAAGCGAAAGAACCTGTTATGTTGTTTCGTGGGAAATGGAGATTGGAGTTGTGCAAAGCCTCTTTCTCCGTCGTTGGCGGAGCGCCTGCAAAAGAGTTTTATCGTTTTGAAAATGAGCATTCAGCTTAGAACGGTAACAAAGAGCAGGAAAAAATAAGAGCGGTGTTCGGTGAAAATACCGGGAGAACGCCGTTTACAGTCCGTAAGGAGGACGTATGAAAAATTATGAGTTTACTGTCATTTTCAATGCTTCGGAAGAGACGACAGGCATAGGGCTTGAAT
>CAMKAB010000123.1 GCA_946410375.1 uncultured Spirochaetaceae bacterium | reverse complement strand
GGGTTGTGCGGAATAATGACTGAGGAAAAAGCCTGCAGGGAAATGAGAAAGCATGTTTGCATGTACATTAAGGGTATTCCGGGTGGAAATAAGGTTAAAAGCGTTATTACTCAGGCGTGGTGCAAGGATGATTATGAAAACGCCCTTTCGCTTTTGTAAAGAGTAAGTGTCGCTGATATTTTTTTTATGCAAATTCCGGTTTCACCTTGTTAATTGACCACAATCTTAAAGCGTGATAATTTTTTGTATTATGAAAGATAAAAGGACAGAAGAACAAATAGAAAGAGCATATTTATATTTGGTTAAAACGCCGTTCAGCAATGATATTTCGGTGTGCGCCTATAAAGATAGATTAAATAAAGGGGACAAGATTATTTTCCGAACCCGTTACGGATTGGATTTAGGTGTTGTGATGGGATCTGCCGCGAATGTTCTGGGTGATTCCGGAAATTCGAATCCTAATTATCGTCCCGGAAAAAAAAGCATTTGCGGAGCGTGTCATTTCGCACATTGCTCAGCATCTGAAGAATTAGACGACCTTGTGTATATGGGAGAGCCGCCCAGGTTTGAGTTTAAGCCGTATGCGGAAGAGATAAAGGTTCCTGATAATTTTGATAATCAGACGATTCAAGACGATTTTCCTGCTGATTCCGAAGATGAAAAGGTTGAAGTAGACGGGGATGTTGATTGGATTGAACGCCTCGCCACGGATGAAGAGGTGGCAAGGTACCGCGAGAATGAGGAAAAGGCGAAGGAAGCGGCGACTCTTTGCAAGGAAAAAATCGCAAGGCACGGACTTGATATGAAGCTTGTGAGTGCGCATTTCATACTTTGCGAGCCGAAAGCTATATTTTTCTTTACCTCTGAGGACAGGGTTGATTTCAGAGAACTGGTTAAAGATCTTGTTGCGGTTTTCAAGATGAGAATCGAATTGAGGCAAATAGGCGTGCGCGACGAGTCCAGGGTTTTGGGAGGGCTTGCCGTATGCGGGAGGGATTTCTGCTGTCATTCGGTGTCTGATAAACTTTCTCCGGTAACAATTAAAATGGCGAAAGATCAGGAGCTGTCTCTTAATTCCACCAAGATTTCAGGACCGTGCGGAAGACTTTTGTGTTGTTTGAGCTACGAATATGACTTCTATACTGAAGAAAAGGCGTCGTACCCGGTTGAAGGCACAAAGATAAAAATCGGTTCCGAGTTGTACAGGGTTGTGGAAAACAACATCCTCGCAAAGAAAACTAAAATGTCTTCGGCGGAAGGGGGAGAATTCTTCATCGAAAGGAGCGAGCTTTCTTTTAATCCCGAAAACAACAGGTGGAGCGTAAGCGAAAAATTCCTGAAAGAGTTTCTGGGCGACTAGCAATTTGAATTTGCGGTTTTTTGTTTGCGTTTTGCTCTTTTTCGCACGCGGAGCGGGGTTTTCGGTTGTTACTAGGCCTTTCTGTAGTAAGATTGGGAAGCCTCCGCCCGCGGAGCGGGGTTTTCGGGTGTTACTAAGCCTTCTGCAGTAAGATTGGGAAGTTCCCGTCCGCGGAGCGGTCCTCTTCTGTTGATATTAAGACGCTATTTCATTTTAAAGCGTTCTATGAGGGATTCGGCTGCTTTAAGACTGATTTTCGCCCTGTCCGCGACCTCTTTCGGAGTGCATGCGAGAACATCGTCAAGGGTGGTGAATGCGTTCATTATTTTCGCGCTTGTGGCTTTCCCGATTCCTTTTATGCTTTCTAAAAGGTGGAAGGAGGCTTCCTTACTGCGCATAGCCTGATTCGCACTTGTCGCATAGCGGTGGCATTCATCTCGTACCGCGATAAGAATCCTGAGTCCTTCGTTGCTGTGATCAAGCGCAAGATCCGCTCTTTCATCATCAAAAACGATGATTTCGTGTTTTTCCGCAAGTCCGACAATGGGAACGTCAGCCATTCCTATGCTGTCCAAAACATCGCGTGCAACGTTTACCTGTCCTTTTCCGCCGTCTATCAGAACAAGATCCGGTTTTTGCAATCCCTCGGAAAGAACCCTTGTGTAACGACGGTAAACAGCTTCGCGCATTGAGGCGTAGTCGTCTATTGCACCGTCGATGGTTTTTATGTTAAACCGCCTGTACCCTGCGGGATTCGGGTTCCCGTCTGCAAATGAAATGAGAGAAGCCACAGTGTATTTCCCTGATAATTGCGCGATGTCGAAGCCTTCTATGAGATGCGGCGCTTCGTCCAAAGAGAGAATATCCCTGAGGGTTTCCAGCGCAGCGGTGTTGTCCCTGCTTTTCAGGCGTTTTTCAACATCTCTTTCCGCGTTCTCTCGCGCCATTCGGAGGATGCGGTAATTTTTTCCGTCGGTCGGAACGGAGATTTTAACTTCTTTGTGTAAAAATTCTTTGAAATAACGTTCTATCAGCTCCGAATTTATGTCGTGGGATACGTACATTTCCGCAGGTACTTCGGAGGATTCTTCGTAGTATTGAATAAGGAAGTTCAGAAGAGTTTCCGATTCGCTTCCGAATGTTTGCGCCCGATAAATCGCTCTTCCCATTAGTCTTCCGTCCCGGAATTGCATGATGGACACGGTGCATAGCGGAGCGCGCATCTCAATGGCGGCGTAATCCCTGGCATCGGTGTTTGAGAAATCCTGAACCATCTGTTCTTTTCCCACGCTTTGGAGTGTGATGAGAATATCGCGTTTTTTAGCCGCAGTTTCAAAGTCCAGATTTTTTGCCGCCCCTTCCATTTCCGTACGGACTTCGTTTTCAAGTTCTTCGTTTCCGCCTTTGAGGAGTTTTTTGATTTTATCTATGCTCTTCGCATATTCCTCTTTAGTGATTTTGCCGCAACAGGGAGCGGAACAACGTCCGATATGGTAGTATAAACACGGGGAGGTGCGTTTTCTCAGGGGAGTGCCGCATTTTCGCAGGTTGAACATTCTGTCTATCAGATCAAGGTACTGCATAAGCCGCGTTGCATCAGGGTATGGACCGAAATACAAAGAGCCGTCCTTGATTATGCGTCTGGTTCTGTACACCTTCGGAAAATCTTCTTTTGAGATTTTGATTACGGGGTAGCTTTTCCCATCCTTCAGAAGAATGTTGTAGTGCGGGTTGTATTTTTTTATAAGATTGTTTTCCAGCACAAGAGCTTCATAATCATTTCCGGTGATTATGTAGTCGATGTCGCGTATTTTTTCAACGAGAGCGGCGGTTTTCCGGTCTCTGCCCGGAAGGAAATACTGCATAACCCGTTTGCGGAGGCTTTTCGCTTTTCCGACATAAATCACCTCGCCCTTTTCGTTTTTGTGCATGTATACGCCGCTGTTCAGAGGAAGGGAAGCCGCCTTTGCTTTCGCTTTTTCAAAGGCGGTTCTTTTTTCTTCTAATTGCGAGGCTTTTTGTGTTTTATCAAGGCTGTAGTCAATTCCGACTTCAAATGCGTTATTATCCATGTTTACGTGTGCGTCTTTTCTGCTGAGAGACTCCTTACGGTTTTAAGCGGCACCGACGCGTGCGCTCCGCCCGGTGTGCGTTTGTGCTCTAATGCGTCGCCGTTGAGCATTCTCCGCCCAGTGTGCGTTCATGTTTTAAGAGGGCGCCGGCGAGCGCGCTACGCCGTTCGTTTCCGGCTTGTCCGATTAAAGAGCTTCAAGGGCTATTTTTTTGAATCGGAACGACGGTACGGCGTATCGGAGCGTTTTGCAATCCTGTTTTTGAAATACGGCAAAGTCTTTTCTTGTAAAGAATCAGCGCTTAATGTCGTAGTTCATATTCATAAGGTTTTCAATTGTCTTAACATCATCTGTTATGTTCGCATCCCCGTGAATCGTGTGTTTGATTGCGCTGGACGCCACGGCGAAGTTCAGCATGTCAATCGGTTTGTATTCTTTCATCATTGCGTAAATCAGACCGCTTGCAAACGCGTCCCCTCCGCCTACGCGGTCCAAAATATTGAATGTGAAAAGACGGCTTTCGTAGTCCTTTCCGCCGTACCACATATAGGCTTTCAGACTGTTTTCCGAGCCTGAGAGGGCGTATCGTATATGACGCGCAATACATTTGATGTTCGGATATTTCTCAATGAAATGACTGAATTCTTCCGCCTGCTCGTACAAAGTCGGTTTTTTCGGCGTGTCGTCCTTCCAGTCGCCTTTGCTGTGGTCTTTTTCATCCTTCCAAAGGTGATACGGCTCTGTTCCGAAGAGAACATCAACATACGGCAGGCATTCGGTGCAGAAATCCCTTGCTTCTTCCCAAGTCCACATCTTGCTTCTGAAGTTT
>CAMKAB010000122.1 GCA_946410375.1 uncultured Spirochaetaceae bacterium | reverse complement strand
ATAAGCGGCTCATACATGGAAATCGCCCAGTCAATCAAATCCTGCCTGCCATAGTGCTGAGCCACCTTAAGAACGCTCATAACCACAAGACCGTCCTGATAGTGCCACTTCATCTCTCCCGGTTTAAAATAAGTCGCCGTTGATTCCGCCATTCTCAAAGAAAGTTTATCTAAATTCATAATCTCACTTGAAGCTTTCGCCCCGCCCTCCGTTAAATAAATATACCATACTAAAAAAGGCGGGTCTGCTCCGGTAAAAAACATCCCACCTTTAACCAAACTGACCGATAAATTATCAAAAATATCAATTATCGTTCATCAAAACAATCATTTAATCACCAATTCCGTTTTTCCATCAAAAAGATACGCATTCTTATACGGTATATAGAAATCAAGATCGGTGTCCATTTCAGGTTCATCATGCGGATTAACCTTGATAATGCTCTTCTCGCCGTTCACATCAAGATAAACGTTCACATTATCTCCGAGCATCTCGGTAAGTTCTACATTCGCCTTGATCTTATACGCATCATCAACCTTCGTAAGCTCCGCGCCCTCAGGTCTGAATCCGAACACGATATCGCGCCCCTCATATTCCTTAAGCTGTTCTTTCGTAAGTTTGAAAGAAAGATCCAGTTTGTTGGTACCGTACGCCAAAGTTCCGCCACTTACCTTTCCGCGAACAAAATTCATCGGAGGTTCTCCGATAAACCCCGCCACAAACACGTTCGCCGGATTGAAGTAAAGATCGTACGGCGAACCGACCTGCTGAATGTATCCTTCTTTCATTACAACGATTCTGGAAGCCATCGTCATAGCCTCAATCTGGTCGTGCGTAACATAGATTGTGGTTGACTCGGTTTCCTTATGAATCTGCAAAATTTCGGAACGCATCGTTACTCTCTGCTTCGCATCCAGATTGGAAAGAGGCTCGTCCATAAGGAAGATCTTCGCCTTTCTGATAATCGCTCTTCCGACTGCCACCCTCTGTCTCTGTCCGCCGGAAAGCGCACGGGGAAGTCTGTCCAAATACGGCGTAAGTCCGAGTATGGCGGCAACCCGTTCCACTTTCTCCTTAATCACATCTTCGTCCACACCTTCAAGAGTAAGACTGAATGCAAGGTTGTCGTACACTGACATCTGAGGATAAAGAGCATAGCTCTGGAAAACCATTGCTATTCCGCGCTCTTTCGGTCCCATCTCGTTCACGCGGGTGCCGTCTATGTCAAACTCGCCGTCGCTGATATTTTCAAGTCCTGCCACCATTCTGAGAGTAGTTGATTTTCCGCAACCCGAAGGACCTACAAATACTATAAACTCACCCTTTTCCACTTCAAGATTAAAATTATGAACAGCATGGAATCCGTTAGGATAAATTTTGTTTATATTTTTAAATGAAAGATAAGCCATCTCCAACTCCTTTTCCGCTAACTATATGGCAACGTCCTTTTTTCTCAGGTTTGCCTTTTATCTTTTTGCAATGCACCGCTAAACATTCTCTTAAACAGTCTTCTAAAACCCAGGAAAACGAAATCCCACCCGGCAAAGATTAACCCGAACAGAATAGGCTCTACTGCAATTATCTTATCCGTATTGCCCCGAATGCTCTGAAAAACCGAGTTTATCAGATAATAGGTAAAATACAGCAACACGGTAAGGATTACGGAATAAAATGTATTGAAAAAGAGGTCAATAAACCTCTTTTTCGGAAACATGATATACCGCTGTACATCACTATCGGTTTCAGACATGAACCGGAGGACGCTGTTTTCCAGAAAATCCATCACAAACCCCATTCCGATTGCCGTGATAAGCAGCATATCAAGGTTTTGCAGGTACATCCCCAATCCCCAGATAAAGAAGAAACAAACCGCGCCGGCAAACCAGAATTTAATAAAAATAACTTTTACCAAAGTCGGAAGATGCCAGCTTGCCGAAGATTTATACCGTTTTAATTCTTCCTTTGAATATTCGGGTTTTTCACCTTCGTCATTCGCAGATGCCAAATCCTCAATCGCTTCTTTATTCAGTTTGTAATAATCAACTTCCGGTTCTTTATCTTTTTCCTTGCGTTTCATTACTCATCACCGGAAATCTCAATCTTTCCAAGCTTTCCGTAATCTTCAACTTCAACGCTTGTGTTGACTTTTCTGATCAAGGCCCCGTACACAGGCACGAGCGCCACTAAAGCTATGGAGATAATACCGAGAATAAGGTGAACTCCCAGCATATTATACGCGCGCTCTATGAACTTAGTACTATCCGTAATAAGCGCGCTGCCCTGAGCCTGAGCCGCATTCACTGCGAACAAAATTTTTCCTCTATAAAAGACATCGCAGAAGATGATGATCGCCTGCATTACGAACAGAACAACCAAAGCAGGTTTGTTAGACGGCTTTCTGGGCTTGAACACGTTAAAGAAAGCAACGAGACACAGGAGAGAGAACAGCATGATTGAAAATCCTGCCAGTCCCATTCCCTTACCCTGAATTCTGGCTGTTGTGTTAGAAACAGATGTAAGGTTAAACGAGTAATACGCAAACGAAACAATAATTGCAAGCAAAGCAATCATATACGGTTGTCTTTTTAAAAGAACTATCAGTTTTCTCATGCCTTCGCCCCCTCTTGTATTGCCATAGTGGTTTCCTTATCAAAGAAGTGCATTCTTGTGAACTTTACTTTTGCAATATCTCCGGCTTTATATCTGCACCAATCTTTGAACTTACAGGTAATTCTGTCTGCGTTTTTACCGTCAGCCTGAGTGTGTCCGTGAACCAAGGTGTTCATTCCGAGATTCTCGTTAAGCGTAACCTTTACCGGAATACCGTCCTCTCCCGTCTCCACCATATTTTCAGGACGTACGCCGAGCGTAATCATCTTTCCGTTATAATTCTTCAAAAGGGATTTTTCGGAATCCGAAAGGCTTACCTTGAAGCCCTTGTTAAGAAGATAACCGTCCTTTACTTCGGCATCAAAGAAATTCATCGGAGGAAGTCCGATAAACGATGCTACGAATACGTTCGCAGGATTATCGTACAGTTCAAGCGGAGTTCCGATCTGCTGGACATGCCCCATTGACATGCAAACGATTCTGTCCGCAAGAGTCAAAGCCTCGGTCTGGTCGTGAGTGACGTAAAGCATCGTCGTTCTCAATCTCTTATGAAGAAGAAGTATTTCCCGACGCGTCGAACCTCGAAGCTTCGCATCAAGGTTTGAAAGAGGTTCGTCAAACAGGAACACCTTAGGACTGCGGACAATTGCTCTTCCCATTGCAACTCTCTGTCTCTGTCCGCCCGAAAGCTGGGACGGCTTCTTATTCAGCTGAGTCGTAAGGTTCAGAATTTCAGCCGCAGCAAGAACCTTTTTATGAATAACATTCGGATCTTCCTTTCTTAATGTAAGGGAAAAAGCCATATTTTCATAAATCGTCATATGTCCGTACAAAGCATAGTTCTGGAAAACCATTGCCATATCTCTGTCTTTAGGAGGTACCTGAGTAATATCTCTTCCGTCCAAAAGCAAATGTCCGTTTGAAATATCCTCCAATCCCGCAACCATTCTCAGCGTTGTTGACTTTCCGCACCCGGAAGGACCGACGAAAACAATCAGTTCCCCGTCCTTTGCTTCAAGATTAAAGTCGTAAACAGCCTGAACGTTGTTATCATAAATTTTATCAAGGTGCTGTAATGTAAGCTGTGCCATCAGTCCCTCCTAGCTTCAGGTCCAATCGTGGACAAATATTTTTCCAGTTTCACACTTCGTGTGTAGCCGACAAACGCTGCGAAAAACAAACATGCGGCGGACAACACAAGCGTTAATAAACAGTATGTAAACCTTCCGGCAGACATCGCAGGAGTCGTTTCGCCGGAAAGAACAAGCGTTGTCGCCTTCGCCTTCATCGGAATGATGAAAATTCTTATTATTTGAATCAGTCCGAGAACCGAAAGAACATAGGAGAAGTTCTTTTTGTAATTCTTAACCCCTTCCATGCAAAGGAATGCCGTAAGCATAAATATAAGGTTATAAATAATTGACGCGCCTATTAAGATGTTGTAATAGTAAACACCTCTGTCAATCTTATACAAGCCGATAAAATACATCACGTCAAACACTATCGCAAGCGCAGTGAAGTTACTGGAGGTTTTATTCTTTGTATACCTCATTCTATCCTGTTCTATAGCCTGTTTTTCGTGCTCAAGGATAATTTCTTCGTTAGAAGTCTTTCCGGCCATACTATTTTCCTCCTTTTACGAGTTCGTCTTCAGTCTTTTCAAGTTTGATTTTCAGCACCAGATTGCAAATCAAGAGGATTACGACAATCCAGCAAAGCGCAAACACAAGGTTCTTCAAATCAAACCA
>CAMKAB010000121.1 GCA_946410375.1 uncultured Spirochaetaceae bacterium | reverse complement strand
TTTTTAAATACTGATTTTCAGGAATGATTTTTTTTCTGAATTTTCTGCCTAAATATTCAATATATCCGTTTATATAAAATTCTTCCAACCTGTTTTCTTTTATCTTAGTAGCTTTATATAAATCAAGATGTAAACCTTGATTTTTGTATATGGAATCATCTGTATATTGTTTATAGTGAACCTTACTATTTTTATCTTTCACATGGACCCACCCGTGGAAATACAAAGGCTCCGAAAACTCATCTTCAACAAATAAATCATCCGGTAATTTTTCTTTCAGAATACGAACCGCTTCCTCATAAGTATCATCAAAAAGCATAAAATCAAAATCATCATCCCATGGAATAAAACCTCCATGCCTCACAGCCCCCAAAAGAGTTCCGAATGTGATCATATAAGGAATGTTATTATCCTCCAATATTCTTTTCACGCAATTTCCCATATATAACAATCTTTTCTGCACTATCGTCATACTGCGCTCCTTAAACTTTCAAAAGTCAAACGACTTTCTCCAAAACCATTTTTTTTGAATTAGAATGAATTCTCCCGCTTTCGACAAACCCGTTATTTTTATAAAAAGAACGGACCTTAGCATTCTCTTTGTCAACTGTTAAATAAATCTTTCCGTTTTCATATCTGTTTTTTACTTCTTCATTAAATGCGTTTAACAATATTTTACCGCAACCTCTGTTCTGATATTCTTTTCTGACAACAAAACCTTGAATATAAGCCTCTCTTAATTCATAATTATTCATATATCCGAAAATAATACCAATCATATTATTGAAAACATTATCATTTCCGTTAAAAGCAACAAAGACATCACCTAAATCGTTAATTTTTTTTGAATAGTCCTCTAAAACAACATGATTAGAAAAAGGATCGATAAATAAAGAATCAACTTCTTTCAGAAACTGACATATCATTTTTTTTGAATAATCGGACTTACTCAGATGCTCCACATATATCACACTAATACCTCAATCATATCCAAACTGAAAACGGGAATGCCGAATGCTGTTCTTATCTTTTCTCTTTCCGAAAAACTATCATCAATGAAAATTGAATTCACATTATCAATATAGTTCCTCTTTTCCTCATTCTGATTTATATGGATTATCCTGTCAAAAATCTGTTTAATGCAAAGTTTCTCCAGCATTTTATCTAAAGGTTCATACTTCTCATCATCATGTTTAGAAAGAAGCGTAACTTTAATCCCCTTATTTCTGCACTTAAACAAAAAACCGATAAGCTCCGTGTTTATATATTTTTTCTCCAGGCAAACAGTATCGTCAAAGTCGACAAACACTTCGTTATAAAAAATATTTATCTTATATTTATTATCAAGAGCTCTATCAAATTCCACATCATAGTTATTCTCTTCGATTTTTACCGCATAACCGAAACTTTGAAAAAGAGAAAGAAGCGCAAAATTAACACCCCTGGCCCTGTTAAGAGCGCTGCTTCCCCCAAATCTGCTTGCAACTTCCAGTAAAGCAAGTTCTTTATTTTTATTTCTCTTAACCTGAAAGAACCATGCTCCGTTAAAAACAATACGCGAATTGATCTTTTTCGCCATCTCCAAAAAAACGGAATTATCTTCTGCAAACCTTGTATTCACGCTAATTCCGTTTACAATACGGGAACGCTCCCTCGCTTTAGCGAAAAGCAAAACACCCTCCGAATCGGAAAAGCAATCCACCGTATACTCATCTCCCGGCAGATATTCCGACACCAAACAAGAAGAGTTCTCCGAGAGGTAATCTTTTAACATTCCCATGTTCGTTATTTTCTTCGTCCCGCGGCTTCCATAACCGACATCCGGCTTTACGAACACGGGGAAATTCTCTATATCTTCAACTTTCGCATACACTTCGGGAACTAAAACGACATTTTTCAAAGTATTATAAGTCAACGACTTTGAAAGACAAATTTCGGCGGTTTTTACGGGAGATGAAATAACTTTACATCCTAAATACGCCTCGTTTTTTTTCAATAGCGTTATTACGGAATCCATAGCAGGATAAACAGCATCTATTTTACAATCTTCAATTACCTGTTTAAACCTGGAAAGAAAATCATCATCCGTTATGAAAGGCAAACCTGAAATATAATTATCATATACAAACCTGCCATGATCGTTTACGCTGGAAGCTCCGATCAAATTGAAAAAAGGACTGTTTTTCACAGATCTGTGTATCTCAAGAGCTATCTCAGACCCGCATGGAAAAACCAATATATTTTTTTTCATAAATCACCCAAAAGACAAAAAACAACTAAAAACACTCAAAAAACGCGCACCAATGGACTTAAAGCAAAGACTATCAGCTGCTTCATCCGAATATTCCTACTTTGCCCATCTTATAATCTTCACCACACGTTCCGCATCCGATATTTCCAGCCCGGCATATATCGGCAAGCATATGACGCTTTCAGAGAGTTTATACGTATTCGGAAGATTAGATCTCCCCGCGCCTTTAGCATTTCCATAAGGAGCGAACTCGGAAATAGACGGATAAAAATAACGTCTGGCAAAAATCCCGTTTTGTTTTAACTTCTCAAACAACTCATCTCGCGTCATTCCGAACACGCCTTCATCTATGAAAACGGGAAAATACGCATAGTTATGCCGCACACCCTCTTTATCTTTCAAAAAGCGCAAACCCTTAGTACCCGTAAGTTTTTCTCTGTAATAATCAGCGATCTTTTTTCTGTTTTCTATTGCCGAATCGACCTGTTCCAGATTCAACAACCCGAAAGCCGAGCGTAATTCGTCCATTTTGGAATTTATCCCGGCTTCATCAACGGCGGTTTCACCTGAAAAACCGAAATTTCTGAGATTATCTATTCGCTTTTTTAAATCCGCGGAATGACAAATCAAAGCCCCGCCCTCAACAGTGTTGTACACTTTTGTAGCATGAAAGCTTAAACTTGAAACATCCCCCCACTCCAAAACGGAACGTCCGTTTATCGTAACTCCGAAAGCATGAGCCGCATCATAAATCACTTTTAAATTATGTTTTTCCGCAATTCTTTCAATTCTTTCCACATCGCAAGGGTTACCATACACATGGACGGGCATTATCGCCACCGTACGCCCGGTAATTGCCGCCTCGATTTTTTCAGGATCCATGTTCCCCGTCTCTTCTTCAACGTCCACAAACACCGGCTCCAGATTATTCCACCAGATTGCATGAGTCGTAGCCACAAAACTATACGCAGAGGTAATAACCTCCCCCGTCTCTCCTTTTTTCAAGCTGCGGTGTAAATCCAACACCTGAAAAGCGGCAATCAAAGGAAGCGTCCCGTTAGTGAAAAGAGATAAATAATCCACCCCCAGATAAGCGGACAATTTTTTTTCCAATTCTTTATGGTAAAATCCGTTATTTGTAAGGTACTTACGCTCCCAAATATCGTCCAGCACCTTTTTATATTCATCCAAAGAGGGAAAAAGCGGACTTGTAACAAAAATATCCCTGTTATTCATAATCGCTTTATTATACCCCTTTGCATATTATTTTTCCATACGCAACGCAAAACACAGCGCAAACTCCGCCGCAAAACCGCAGTAGACAACAAAAACAACGGCCTCACAAAAGTTAAATAACAGCACCTCTTATCTGTTCTCGTACATCTCTTTGTAGTAATTCACGTAATCTCCTGACGTACACTCAGCCATCCAGTCCTTATGGCTTAAATACCAGTCTATCGTCTTTTTGATTCCGTCTTTAAACATTGTTTCCGGCTTCCATCCCAGTTCCTTATTCGCCTTTTCAGGATTTATCGCATACCGTAAATCGTGGCCCTGCCTGTCTTTAACGTAAGTGATTAAATCTTCGCTTTTGCCGAGTTCTTTCAGTATGATCTTAACAATATCAATATTTGCAAACTCGTTATGTCCGCCCAAATTATACACTTCTCCCACTCCGCCTTTTTCCAAAACGGCTAAAATTCCCCGGCAATGATCCTTAACGTAAAGCCAATCACGCACATTAAGCCCCTGTCCGTACACTGGCAGAGCCTTATCATGCAACGCGTTGTTTATCATAAGCGGTATAAGTTTTTCGGGAAATTGATACGGACCGTAGTTATTCGAACAACGACTTATAGAAACCGGAAGAGCGTACGTACGATGATACGACAAAACCAAAAGATCCGCCGCCGCCTTGGAAGTGCTGTAAGGACTTGAAGTGTGGAGAGGTGTCGTCTCCGTAAAAAACAAGTCGGGTCTGTCCAGAGGCAAATCCCCGTAAACCTCGTCCGTACCCACCTGATGAAAACGCTCAATGTTATATTTTCTGCAAGCATCCAGCATCACCTGAGTACCTAAAATATTTACTTCCAAAAACAGCGCGGGATTTTCTATGCTCCTGTCCACATGGCTTTCCGC
>CAMKAB010000120.1 GCA_946410375.1 uncultured Spirochaetaceae bacterium | reverse complement strand
ATCCGTAACAAGCTCTTGAACTTGTTTATCAAATCTCATTCTTATTAGTTCCAAGATATGAATAAGGCGGGAATCCGAAAACCTTTCATCAATAAGTTTATTGAATCGTTCAATTCTTTCATTAAAGACAAATTGTCTAATATCAGTCATTTGAATAAAAGAAGTTTTTTTATCTTTATTTATCGCTCTTAACAAATTCTTCTCATCAAATTTTAATAGCGGAGATATTTCTTCAAGTGATTTTAGTTCCGTAAGATCCGTTGACTCCTCAAAAGCAAGATTATAAAAGTTATCAGGTAATAGCAAAAAATAATAATTAGGAATTACATCAAATTTCACTTGCTCATCTGCAAAAAGAAGCGTATCAGATATTTTTAAGTACCTACGATTCAAATCAAAATAATCTTCAAGTGTTCTTTTAACTTTTATCATATGCATTATCTTAAAAAAAACAGTTTTAAGTTCTTTTTCGTCCTTTAAATTAAAAAAAACATTCTCTGTTTTTAATTGTTCTTTCGGCAATTTTTTTATTGAAGAAGCTGAAGAGGTTTTAAAAAAAATCTTTCGCCAATGTGTTTTTACATTACTTATATCCGTTGCCTCATAAAGAGATAAAATAGCATTATCCGATTTATCGTCATCAAAATAAACCCTTTTAATAGCATTATACAAAGGATAATACGCCTTATCATAATTTTTACTTTTTCTGTTCAAGCCGACTTTACAAAATGTTTCTTCCGTTACAACCTTTTCCGCAGTAAAAAAATCCAGCGCATCTTTATAATTTTGTTGCTGCATTAAAATTTCTATAACAACATCGTCTACACTGGTTTTCCCTTTTCTAAATTCGAAAATCTTATTTTCAACATAAACTGTGCTTTCTTTATTTATGCAAAGCGGAAAAAAGTATATAAATTCTTCTTTACTAAGATAACTGAATTTCTTTAATAACCGAGCAATCAAAATAAACGGTCGGACTCCGAAATCTTTGCCAATTGCAATATAAGTCTTTAAAAGTTGCTGAAAATATACAAAGCTATCTTTCGGGATTTGTAAAAAATTATCGCTTGAAAAATCCCCGCATTTCGCAATTTGAAGCAATCTTTTTCCTACCGAAGTTAAACGTCGGTTATCATCAATCAGTCCAATATCACGCAGCCCCGAAGTCTTTTGCCTGGCATCTTTCGCTTTTCTGGCTGCGTTCCCTTCCTTTAAAAAATCATTTCCTTTAATGAAGTCATAATAAGCCTCCTGAATAGATTCATTTGCTTCCCATTTTACATCCATATAGTCGGAATTCTTCCAAAATCGATCCAATAAATCCAATTGCCTCTCTATCTTCTGATTAAAGTTCTGCATCCGGAAACTCGTCGTTCCTAAACAATAATAAAAAGACTTAAAAGCAATATTTTCTTCAGCCATGACTTACTCCTAATAATTTGTAATCAAAACCTCATCAGTTTTAGAAATATTCTTTTTATGGTAACTCGAATTTTTATATGAAAAATCCAAATGATAACACATGTAATTATTTTTATCTAACCAAAACTTCAAAATTTCATTTGTCTTTCCATCCGTAGATAAAACATTTGAAAGCGCAAATCGAATTTTTTTCAAATTTAAATTATCCAAATACGAAAGCAATCGTTTTTCTTCCTCTTCATTCCACGATTTTTCATTATATGTTGCACAGGTAATCAAATATGGAGGATCAACATAAACAAAATCGTTTTCTGTTAGTACTTCAGATTTTATTCTTTCAAAATCTTTACTGGTAAACACAATTGACTTCCTGTCTAAAATCATAAAAAAGGATTTTAATTTATTTTGCATTTTTATATTAAAATCCCGTTTACCGACAGGAAGATTAAACTTCCCATCGCCATTAAATCGAATCTGATTATTGAAAGAAAAAACAATTAAAACATAAAGATATAAATAATAATTCTCTGATTCCGGACTAAGAGAATTAAATTCCTCCCTTAACTGTAAATAACCATAACGATTAAAAGAACTTAATCCGTTTGAAGAAGTACAATTATAAAAAGCATAGCCATTTTTTTTTGAATCAGACAATTTAAAATCTTTTATGACATCTTGCATTCTTGAAATGATAAAATCATATGTATTTGCTTTAAAAAAAGAAAACAAGCCGATTAAGCGAGAATCAATATCATTACAAATAACATTAGCTGCATTAACGTTAATTGCAACATTGCAACCTCCGCAAAACAGGTCAACAAAAGTATTTACACTATCAGGAAAAATGGGCAGAAGTTGTGAAAGCAACTTATACTTACCCCCCGTGTAATTTAACGGAGAAGCAAATTTTTTTATTGGCACTTGCATAGAAAAAGCCTCTCTTGATTATCGCTTCGATCTGATTTTCCAGTTGTAAAAGTTTTATAATCTTCTGAGAACACTTGAACCGTTCCTCTTTTCTTTAACGAAGTAATTATTTCTTCATCGCTGATTCGGGCGTTTGAACGCTCATTACCCTTATCTTTCATATTATTATATGAAACCAGAATGTATTTAACATCAAGTTTTAAAATCAAATCATCAAAAACTTTTGGCGCAGACTGAGTACAATACTTGCTTTTTAAAAAAGTTCTATTCATTTTCTTAGCAACACCAAACACTTCAGGTTTTTGCCAACGAGCGACATTTTCTACAAGATGATATGAATCACAATACTGACGGGAATTATACGGAGGATCTAAATAAACCACATCCGTTTTTATAAGAGAAGCAAGCTCATTCGAATCCATATTAAAGCAACGATTTTTAGAATTGAGATTCTTTTCTGCTTCCAGCATCCTCATTTCCAAAATTTGCGAAGATAGATCCACATTTCTCCGCCATGCATCATAATGTCCGCATGTATTTGCAATCCTATCCATCGCATATAACAAAGATGTAAGTAAAATCGCATATTCCCGATCGTTAACCATTTTTAAATTTTTCTTATCTTCTATATCTTCACGTATAAAGCCTATTTTTGAACAAACATCATGAGAAAAATAAGTATCAGAAAAATTCTGTGTCATATAATTTTCTTCAATAATATCAAAAGCATTATATTCACTTATAATACTTATTAGTTTGTTTTTATCATAATCTTCCGGAGAAAACCATGCGATATTTGCAACAAAGTTTGAAAAGAGAATATCATTGGTTATAAGCCTCTTATCCACATAGGCGGAAGCGACAGCTCCGGTACCGGCAAAAATATCAGCAAACGAATTAAAATCTCCGCAGTTCTCCATGATAATTTTTTTTATAAAAGATAAAAGTTTGTACTTATTTCCCAAATAACGACGATTATTTATTTTTGTAGTTCCAACATCCATTTTTTCCGCCTCAAAAAATTCATCATTTTCCGCTTTTTTTGCTAAATAGCGTAAACAGTCAAAAAATACAAACCCTAATTTTACCTTTTAAACAATAGTTTTAATCAATTTTATTCTATCATCACAATTTAAATTAGTCAATTAAACTTATCAAACACTTAGTCAAACATCATCTGATCGGCCTCATACCGCTACATACACTCATCATCAATCTTGATAACTGTCCATACTAACTTTTTTTAACTTTTCGATTCAAATTTATTTGCTCGCAATTTCTACTCTCTTACCCTCCGCTTTACAAACTATCGCAAAATCCTTACAACCACTTTCCTCCCCGCCCATCACTGTACCCCGCGCCAAAACTATGTTAAAATTCAGCTTAATTACGCGGACAGCAGACACGCTGAACTGTTTTTTACAACATTCAGCCGCTAAAGCCCGAACGGCGCAATAAACACGGTTCGTCTCACAGAATGCGAATCTGCGCTTAAACAACGCTCGGTGCACAAAAGGCGCAGAACACGTGAAGCACAAAAACCGTACCGCGAAGCACCTGCGGTAAATCACCCGCAGCGAAACCGCAAGCAAAGGAGACGCAAATGAGCTACGCAGACAAAGTATTCATTCAAAACATTAAAGACATCTTAGCTAACGGCTTTTCAGATAAAGACTTAGACGTGCGTCCGCACTGGGCGGACGGAGAGCCCGCCCACACAATAAAAAAATTCGGCATCGTGAACAGATATAACCTCAAAGAGGAATTCCCAATCCTTACAATCAGAAAAACCTACCTAAAATCCGCTATAGACGAAATTCTTTGGATATGGCAAAAAAAATCAAACAATATAAAAGATTTAAATTCTCATATATGGGATGAATGGGCTGATGAAAATGGTTCTATTGGGAAAGCATATGGTTATCAGTTGTCAATAAAACATAAATATAAAGAGGGTGAATTTGACCAAGTTGATAGAGTTCTCTACGATTTAAAAAACAATCCCTATTCAAGAAGAATAATGACAAATATCTATGTCCACAAAGATTTAAATGAAATGAATTT